>JAAZFA010000375.1 GCA_012511995.1 Thermoproteota archaeon
CTGGTCAACAAAATGAGGAAAACATGAATAACAAACTACCAAACTAAACGCCGAATCATACGCTAAATTGTAAACATCAGAAACCACAAAAGAAACCAACGGATGATCCTCCGCTGGAAATTTAACGCGGGCGACATCGATCATTTTTTCGGAATAATCAATGGCAACAACACAACCATTAACCAAGTACTTTTCGTAAAAGGGAATCATGATTCCAGTTCCAGTACCAACATCAAGTATTCTATCATCGCTTTGGATCTCTAACAATTCAACGATGTACTGCACTTTTTGTAAGTTGTGTACTGTGATTTTATCCCATACGTCAGCTTTTTCGTTGAAAAAATCTTTTTGTTTAGGATTGGTTATTTTGTGTTTCAATTTTCTGTCTCCATTTATATTGGGATAACAACTGGTATCCCCCGCACGTGTTCAACGTAAGCGTCAATGTTGTAAACTTCTTTGATGTTTTCAGGGGTAATAACTTCATGACCCCCTATTGAGTAGACTTGGCCTTTCTTCATTAAAATAAATTTGTCTGAGTGGCGGATAGCTAGATTCAAATCATGAATTATCATAATAGCCGCCATATGGTTCTTCTTAACAATGTTTCTAATCAAGTGCATGATGATATGTTGATTGGACAAATCAAGACTGCTCGTAGGCTCATCTAACAGGATTACTTTGGGTTGTTGAACCAAGACCCTTGCTATTTGCACCAACTGGTATTCACCACCACTGATCTCATCGACGTATTTGAGGGCAAGTTCATCCAAACCCAGAAGATGAAGCACTCTTCCCGCCAACCGTATATCTTTCTGTGTGACATTCCAATCAAAATGCGGTTTCCTGCCTAAAAGTACAGAATCAAAAACAGTCGTTCTAGAAGTCTCACTCTTTTGCGCCACATACCCTATGTTTTTTGCGATGTCTTTCTTACTCATCTGATGAAGATCCAAATCCTCAATAAAAACCGAACCCGCATCAGGTTTGAGCACTTTATCTATGCATTTGATGAGAGTTGTTTTTCCAACACCATTTGGTCCCAAGATCGAAACTACGTCATCCGCCTCTATCTCAAACGAGACCTCATCTAGTATACGCCTACTGTTATACGAAAAAGTAATGCCCTTTACTTTAAAAAACGTCATTTCCGGTACCTCTTAATCAGTAGATAGATGAACAGGGGTCCGCCAAGCATTGAAGTAATTATACCTACTGGGATCACTGATGGATATAGAATTATTTGCCCAACTCCATCAGCTATTATTAAGATAATAGCACCAAGTATAATCGATAAGGGTATGAGATACCGGTGGTCACTACCAATAATCATCCTAGCTATGTGCGGTCCTAGAAGACCAATGAAAGCGATAATTCCAAAGAAGGAGACGATAACAGCGGACATCACCGAAGTCAAAACCATCCCCACAACCCTTTCCCGCTCAGTATTAACGCCTAGTCCTTTAGCTGTGTCCTCACCAGCATCTAGAGCATTATAATCCCACCTTCTGTAGAAGAAATAAAGAACCACTGGAAGAGTCACAAACAAAATTAGGTAGTTCCAAGACCAAGTTGCTTTACCTAAATCGCCAAAGGTCCAAGCTACAATGTTGCCTAACTGGGAATCGGTGGCTATGTATTGCATAAACGATAATCCAGCGGTGAACATGGCGCTGATGGCAATGCCAGCCAAAACCATAGTCTCAGCACTGACACGCGTAATCTTGGTTAATACTAGTATAGAACCGGTAGCTATCAACGAGAATAAAAACGCGCATAAAGTTGTAATGAAAGGGTTACTGATTGAAACGATGGACGTCATACTACTACCTGCACCCAGAAAAATAATTGCAAACGAAGCTCCAAAAGCTGAAGCGTTAGAGATACCTAAAGTGAAAGGTGAAGCAAGAGGATTATGAAGGATACACTGCATCACTACACCAGCCACGGCTAATCCGGCACCTGCCAGTAAAGCTCCAATGATTCTAACCATACGAATGTTCCAGATAACCCCACCATCGCCAGTAGTATCAAAACATACGATATATCTAGTAACATCTAAAAACTGGATGTCTTTAGGTCCGTTTTGGGCAGCTACGACTATGCATAAAGCCAACAGGAGTAACCCTATAATTAGGAAAAAGACTTTTCGTTTTATGAAGCCCTTATATGTCTTAGAGATAGTATTGGAGTCCTCTTGGTTATCCTCATAAATGTCAAATGCTTCGTACTTGTCATGGTCCTTCGAGACTCCATCCATGTCTACACACCGTTAAAAAAATAGAAAAAAGATGATTACCTATAACGTCACTTTGGCGCATCCATTACCTGTTTGTGCTTGTACAATATCTGAATAAGACATCGTGTTTGTTGGATAGAATAAATCTATGATTTCGTTTGCTTTGTCTTCAAACATCCAAGAATACAAGCCTTCGTTCATTACTGACGCAACATAGTACACGTTAACCAACTGGTTTTCCCAATTAGTGCCATAACACTTGTAGATCATAGTTGAATAGACATTATCGCCTTTTATTGCCGAAACATCAGCCAAACCAGTGTTAGACGATATGTATTCGTTAATTGAATTAATTGAATCGCTTAAGCCTATACTGTCTATGAATATGTAGTCGGGATTGGCGTTGATCAAAGTTTCTAATGTGATAACGTAGGGTTGACTGTTTGCGGCAGGTGCAATCGCATTTGTAATGTTTGAATAGTCGAAGGGTAAGTAATTACCAGAACCCTTCAAAAACGAAGCTCCACCATAATAGAACATACCGCATGAATATGCACTTTTGGAATTAACTGATGTAGCTTTTGATGTAACATCGTTGATCATTTGAGCGATTCCATCATTGAGTTCAGCAGCGCGGTCTTGTTCACCGAATAGATTACCAAGAGAGGTTATCTGATCATAGAAGTCTGGTCCAAATTCAAGGTTAACGTTGGCTACATACACAGGGATGCTGGTCTGAGTTTGTAGGGTATCTGCAGTTGCCGAGTCTTCTGCTGTTGACGTGATTATGATACTTGGGTTCAGATTCAAGATTGCTTCAGCCGTAGTTGCAACTTGTGGTAACGTGGAATATTTTGCTTTGTTTACAACGTAGTAGGTTTGGTCGTCTCTTGTATTGAAGGTGCCCTCGGTTTCGACGGCTTGAACTTTTTCAGACGAATCAAAGTAGGATACTAACCTCAACGATCCAGCGCCTATACAATAGATGGATTCTACTTGTTCGGGTACATTTACTGTTCTTCCTAGAGCGTCAATCACGGTTGTTTCTGATGGTTCACTATCGCCGGGGTTATTGAGAATGTAGATGAACCCTATAGCGGCGATTAATACTATTATTACTGTTATAGCTGCAAAGGTTTTGTTTTTCCCCATTTTTTACACCAAATCAATAGTGTTACTTATTTACATAAAAGTAACACAAAAAGGCGAATAAATACTTACCGCACACAAAACAATAAAAACACACAAAAAACAAAGCAACATACTTTTTCAATGAATGCTTGCACTATAAACTTTCTTTAAATGAAATAGGCTTTTTAGCGTAGAATCAAATGAACTCGACCAATAGCGACTGACAGGTTGAGGTTAAGCCGCTGATAAGGTTCCTTTAGAATCCGTTTCAATGGTAACTATAACGTCTGGCGACCCGGCAGTGAGTTCTGTTTCTGAGCCATCAGCAGATAGTTTGAACACTCTTATGCCCCAATAGTAGACCCAGCTAGACGAGTAGTCATAACTTACGGTGTCTTACTGATTGAGCTGGCCCGTAAGCAATGTCTTTGCTGTTTTGGTGTTTACCGCTGATTGGGTACTGCTAAAGTATACGGTTTGGTTTTGAGGCGTTGCAGGCGAAGGCGCAGGTGTAGAGACCAAGATTTGAGAGTGATAAAG
>JAAZFA010000376.1 GCA_012511995.1 Thermoproteota archaeon
CAAAAGCAAGCTGATAAAAACCAACATAATTTGCCACCAAACTATACACCGCTTGAAATAGAAAAAGAAATTCGTGAATTCTGGGAAAAGAACCAAATACGAGAAAAACTCGAACAACTTCAAACTTCACCAATCATCAAAGGCAACCTCGGCTACGTGGAAGGACCACCTACACTAAACGGTATCCCCCACATCGGTCACGCACGAGGACGCATTATGAAAGATATCCGCTACAGATGGAAAACTATGGAAGGCTACTACATACCTTTTTGGGCAGGCTGGGACTGTCAAGGTTTACCAGTTGAACTCGAAGTAGAAAAATTACTAGGCGTTCGCAACAAGCGTGAGTCCATCGAAAAATATGGAATGGAACGTTTCATAGAGGAATGTAAAAAAGCCATCATGCGTTACCATGCGATGTGGCTTGAAGCTGACAACCGATTAGGTATCGCAATAAACCAAGACAAAGCATATTGGACCTACAAAGACAGCTACATCGAACGTGAATGGCAAATTCTAAAAACCGCATGGGACCAAAAACTGCTTGAAGAAGGTCAGTACGTAGTTCCTTATTGCCCGGGTTGCCAAACGAGCCTGAGCAGTGCTGAGGTAGGTTATGAGGGAAGCTACAAAGAAGTTGAGGACCCCTCAATGTACTTCAAATTTAAAATAACAGCTACCCAAAACGAGTACCTCCTCGTCTGGACAACGATGCCCTTCACCGTCATCACAGACACTATGCTTGCAGTTCAGCCAAAAGCCGAATATGCAAGAGTAAAAGTTGGAGACGAAATCTGGATAATGGTACGACAACGCGTCGAACCCTTGATGGCTGAATTAGAAATAACTAATTATCAAATCATAGAAACAATACAGGGCAAAAGCCTAGAAAGTAAAGCATACGATTATCCACTAAAAGACATGATTCCCAAACAAGCAGAATTAGAAACCAAACACCCACTCGTCCACCATATAATAGGCGAAGAATTCGTCGATATCGAAACCGCCACCGGCATCGTACATCTTTCCCCAGGTAACGGCGAAGACGATTTTTGGGCAGCACAACGCCGAGGAATCCCAATCTACGCACCATATGACGACGAAGCTAAATTTACCAAAGACGCCGGTCAATTTGCAGGTGTTTTCGCTCGAGACGCAGACATGCTAGTAGTCGAAGAACTACGTAACCGCAACTCATTTGTCAAAATCAAAAAAATCAAACACGAATACCCAACCTGTTGGAGAAGCCACCACAAACTCATCTGGATAGCACGCAAAGAATATTTTTTACGCACAGACAAAATCAACTCAAAAGTGATAGAAGCTGCAGAGAGAGTAAAATATTTCTACGAAGAACCTAAGAACCGATTTATCGGATTTTTAAAAGAAGGTAAACCATGGTGCATTAGCAGAGAACGCATATGGGGTACCCCACTTCCAATATGGACCTGTGAGAATTGTAGGGAAAAACGGTTTGTTGCGAGCAAAAAAGAACTTCTCGAAGTAGCACAAGAAGAAATCCCAGCCGACTTTGAGTTGCACAAGCCATGGGTTGACAGGGTCACAATCAAATGCAACAAATGCAGTAGCACAATGCGACGGGAAGACTTCGTCTTAGACACCTGGCACAACAGTGGTGCTTCACCGCACGCCAGATTCACTGACGATGAAGAAGCAAAATACGTACCGGCTGCCTGGTTAACTGAAGGTATCGACCAAACAAGAGGTTGGGCTAACTCACTTTTACTTGAACGTATCATCTTAACAGACAGAGCTGAGGCGCCTTACAAAGCGTTTCTATTCCAAGGATTAACTCAGGATGCTAAAGGTCGTAAAATGAGCAAGAGCCTGGGCAATGTAGTACAGACTAACGAGTTGCTTGTTAAAACCAGCGCGGACTTATGCCGCTTCTACATGACTCGCAAATGCTCACCTGTAGATTTCATGAGCTTTGACATGCAAGAACTCAACCGCAGAAGCTACCAAGTCCTCTCCACACTCTACCACCTAAGCCGATTCTTTATGGAAAACGCCACCTTTGACGGTTTTAAACCATCCAAATACCCCTTTGAATTAGCACTAAAAGCAGA
>JAAZFA010000047.1 GCA_012511995.1 Thermoproteota archaeon
CCTACAATACGTCGGTCACCGTTATGAGCTTTGTACCCGTGGGCAAAACTGAAGTAATCTCCGCAGAATATGTTGATTTTAATGGATCACTAACGCTATCAGAAATATATAGAAGCTTAGGCAAGGCTACCGATCAACTTTCAAAAGAGTACAGGAAAAGTAGAGATGATGACCTTAAACAGTTTGCAAAAAGATACGCTATAATGGCTGATGAAGCCAATCGATTATCCAGAACAATAAGAAACGATCTGGCTGAATATAACAAAGAAATTCTAACTAGTACAGCGTTAATATTAGATGATTGATTAGCTTGTATACTTTGCGCCGCTGTCTTCTATATCGCGATAGGTGGTGCTTGTGTAGCAGCGTGTGGTTGTACAGCATTAACTGGTTGCGGTATCTGTCTTCAAATACTTGCTCTCGAACAATACTGGACTCATGGCGTCACTTATATGTGTGAAGAAATAATCGGTTGCTGGACTTGGAGGCAGCCAACATATCGATACTTGACATATACAACCAAATACGAGGAAGGCTCAATAATTAACAATCACGAAAACCTGAGAGGCAGTTCCAATGATGGCTATACTGCTCAAATCTATTGTCCAAACCCGCCTAGCATGGGGCAAATAGTTGGCACTTTTAATGAGGAGTATGTCCATGGCTTGATTCAAATCTACGGAAATACAGCGCCGGGAGGGTACCTGAGCGATTTATATGTATACGTATCTGCCGACAATCAAAACTGGGCATTTGTGAATGCTTATCGAATAACATCGACTTCGCCTTCTTGGATAAACTTTGACTATGTCGATGATTGCTTCAAGTATATTGCTATCGTAGGCTTCAACACTGGATACAGCGTAAACTTACACTTGGATTGCGTTCGCGTGACTCCATAAAAACCTAACGACTTGACGATCTCCCTCTTTTTTTGAAAGAATTCTTACTCCCGTTCTAATAACAATGGCACCACAATTGAGTATCCTTTTTAGGCAAGTTTTCTTTAGCTAGAGTTGCCACACGTTTGATTCTTTTCTTCTCGTTTATTTATCCAACTACCTATGGATACACCTGTTATGTAGCACACTACAAGAAGTATAACCATAAAAGCGTAAGTATCTGTCGTACTAAAAGTGTTTTTAATTCCGCTTAAATTAAAAAAACTCATCAAAGCAAGCCATAGAAAACCACCAATGCTAACTGCCCCAAACAATAAAATTGAAATTCTTCTTATTTTAACTCTGCTTTTTTCTGATATAACTTCTTTAATTATATGCTGAGTTGTGTAAGCGATTCCTAATGCTCCAGCAATCCAAAGTAAACCACGATACAACCCTGTTGCGTCTATGTAGCCTAGAAAATAACTTGCCAGATGTATAATAAAAAAAGCTATTGTTAAAACGCCGCTTACCATCCAAAACCTTCGCCACCACTTAGGCTTCAAACCCAGTTGCTGCCGGTTCGCCTCAGGGAATTCCAATAGAAGTCTTGACGCAAGCTTACCCTTATCTGTCAACAAATATCTTCCATTTCCATCTTTTGATAGAAGATCACTTAGAACTTTCAAGTGGTAGTTTAACAGTCCAGTGCTAACAACCTCTAAGCTGCCTAGTAATTCTGTATAGGTTAAGCCGCCCTTCTCATTTAGCAGGAGCACTATCTTTCTTCTCGTCTCATCCTTCAATATCTTGTGAAGTGAAGCAAGTCCGGAATCCATTGAATAACATGGAACTTTACAGCATTTTAGTTTTTTGACAATTTTTTTAGTCAAAAGTGCTTAAATCTGTCTAACCTTCAATTAAACAGGAGGATGAGATAATGTTTAGCAAAGCAGATAGTGCTCAACCCGAGTTCTCAAATACGGCTCCGATTCTAAGTAAAAGCCGAAAAAACTCTATGCTTTCAGTGGAGTTATAGCAATAATAGTTATTGTCTCCGCTCTTTTTGTTCCGCAAGCTGTAGGTGCCTCATTGGAATTAGGCTTAAACTACACTGTTGGAGAAAAAATGACCTATCTGAGCACAAACACGGTCACCAACCAAATGACCAACACATCCATTAACGTGGAAACAAACCCCTTATCGCAGACGTACAATTCAACGGGCGCCTATGAAATCTTGGACTTTGATGGCGAAACCTACACAATCAAACTTACCCTAACCTCAGAACTAAACGGAAAAACCCTCTCCATCCCCATAACAACAAACACCACCACAAAAACACAATACTACAACAACCTTCTACCCGCAGGGTCACCAGCATTCTTCCACAACACATCTGCTAACCCAACCCTTGAGACATACTTGGC
>JAAZFA010000048.1 GCA_012511995.1 Thermoproteota archaeon
ACCAAGTTTGCTTGGTTGGTTCTTTGTTAACTTGTGTTTTTAGCAAATCAACCCTTTGCAGTTCTTTTTGGTTACATTAGAGTATGTTTTATGCATAATTGTTTACAAAAAATGAATCCATAAAGTTAATAGGTTACTTACTCAATTCCCATGTAGTCTTACCGAATTCATGGTTTGATTTAAGTAATGATTCAAATAATCAATAATCATGTAATTAAAGATGATTTCATACACGTGGAGAGAGTATAATTTATGGCGCGATATAGGCAAACAGAAGAAATCGTTAAATTGATGAACAGTCCGTCGATCATACGAAATACTAGTATTATTGCACACGTTGACCATGGTAAAACAACGTTATCTGACAGTTTATTGGCAAAGGCTGGTATTATCAGTACACAGACTGCTGGACAGAAATTATTCCTCGATTCATGGGATCTTGAGCAGAAACGTCAATTGACCGTTTTTGCTTCAAACGTGAGTTTAGTTCACTCATATAACAAACAAGATTACCTCATTAACTTAATCGATACACCTGGTCACATTGACTTCTCAGGTGCGGTCACGAGAAGTTTAAGAGCGGTCGATGGCGCGCTCGTTGTAGTTGATGCCGTTGAGGGACCCATGACTCAAACTGAAACTGTTCTCATGCAGGCTCTGCGTGAACGTGTAAAACCGTTATTATTCATCAACAAGGTTGATCGGTTAATCAAAGAAATTAAACTTACTCCGCAGGAAATTCAAAAGAAATTTGCAAAAATTCTTCTTCGGGTTAATACTCTAATCGAAAAGTATGCTCCACCCGAACATAAAAAGGATTGGCAAGTTAAGATTGAAGATAGCCGTGTTGCGTTTGGTTCAGCCCTTCATAAATGGGGTTTAAACCTTGATCACATGCGACTTAAGACAATTAGTTTCCAAGATGTCCTTGACGCATATACTGGGGATCCATCTGAGGTCGGTAAAAAAGTGGATGAACTTAGTAAAAAAGCGCCTCTTCCAGAGCCAATTCTTGATATGTTCTGTCAGCATTTACCTAGTCCACTTGAAGCTCAACCGTATCGTCAGTCTCAGATTTGGCCGGGTGATGCTTCATCGGCAGTAGGTCAAGGTATGGCAAAGGTGGATCCTAATGCTCCATTGTTGATGTGTATCTCAACGATTGAGGTTGACCCGCATAGTGGTACTGTTGCGATTGGGCGCATCTTTAGTGGATCTATCACTAAAGGCAAAGAAGTTCAGCTAGTTAGTGCAAACCAGAAAGGTACCATCCAGCAGGTCTTCATGAGTATGGCAACTGACCGTGTGTTTGTTGAACGTGTTCCAGCTGGCAACATTGGTGCAATCTCTGGGTTACCTGCATTACATGTCGGTGAAACCGTTGGTGAAGCTGGCGTTGAAATTCACAGTTTTGAGGGTCTACAATATGTATCTGATCCTGTTGTTACTGTTGCTGTTGAACCAGAAGACATCAAGGATTTGCCACTCTTTGACAAGGTTATGCATAAATTGACTACTGAAGACCCTAACCTTCATTTTAAGATGAATAAAGAGTCAGGTGAATTTTTGCTCTCAGGTATGGGTGAACTTCACCTTGAAATTACCGCTTATCGAATGCAGGAATCAGGTCTCAAAGTTAAATTGAGCAAACCGATTGTCATCTATAGAGAAACTATCAGCCATGACTACAAGGGTCCAGCCGTAATGGGTAAGAGCCCTAACAAGCATAACAAGCTCTGGATAACTATTGAGAAACTCGGTCCCGAGGTTATCGAAGCGATTAAATCAGAAAAAATCACGGATTTACAAAGCAAAGACGAACGTACAAAGATTCTTCGTAATCTTGGATGGGCACCAGACGATGCTAAGGGTGCTGTTGCAGTTGAAGAGAACAACATTTTATGCAATAGGATCCGAGGGCGACAATATGTTGAAGAAATCCTTGATCACGTAAAAACTGGGTTCCGTGAAGCTGTCCATACTTCACCGCTTGCAAAAGAACCAGCCTACGGTCTTAAAATCAACCTCGAAGATATTACCTTGCATGAAGACCCAGTTCACCGTGGTCCTGCCCAAGCTATTCCCATGACTTGGCGACCGATCTACTGTGTAATCTTGCTTTCTGACCCCAAGTTGCTTGAGCCAATCACGAGCTTTGAATGTAAAGTTCCAAGTGAATTCGTCAGTAGCGTTATTGCGATACTTAACAAACGCCGAGGTAAAATCATTGACATGCCAAGTGAAGAAGATATGATTACTGTTAAAGCAGAAATGCCTGTATCTGAATCTTTTGGTATTGCAGATGAACTTAGAAGCAGTACACAAGGACGAGCTTTCTGGGCTACACAGTTTAGCAGGTGGGCTTATGTTCCAGAGCAGATGCAAGCAGAAACTATCAAAAAGATTCGTGAACGCAGAGGTTTACCGCCAACTCCGCCAAAGCCAGAAGAATACTTTGAAAGTGAGTAAACCCACTCTTCTCCCCTTTTAGGGTTTTAAGTTATTTATTTTTCTTTTTTGATCATTAATGCTTATGAATCAACATTTCTAAATTCAACCTTTATTTCAGATCGTGGCTGGTTTTCTGGGTTATAATCACTTTCTCTTGTCATTCGAGTTTCACCGACATTGTATGAACCCATTGATGCCTGCCCCTTATAGCTGGCATGGGCGCGGTCAATGTCTTCTTGGAGGCGCCTTAATTCGATGTCTGTTTCTTCGTTAATCTTTTGGGTGGTCCACCTATCTTCTACTCGGTCTTCTACACGTTCAGCGATTTCTTTGGCTACGCGTTCGGGGAGCCCTGCAGCTTTAAGCTGGTTTTCTACATCTTTGCTATCGAATTTCTCTTCTTTTCCGTCTTTACCGTAGATTTTTACCAAAATTTCACCTCCAAAGAGCTTGTATATCATATTAGTTGCTGAAAGGAGAGAAGATAAACCTGTGTGATTGTTAACTATCTATAACTTTTGGATAATAAGGCTTTAATGTAGATTCTACTTATAGTTTAGTGGTTACTTTATGACTTTGATTGTTGGTGTCTCGGGTAGTCCAAGAAAGCAAGCTACTGAATACATCTTAGAACAAGCGTTGGTTATGCTTAAAGAGAAAGGGTTTGA
>JAAZFA010000049.1 GCA_012511995.1 Thermoproteota archaeon
AAAAACAGTTGGGGGAACTTGCTGGTATCAACTCAACCACTGTTCTGTTCAAAGGGGCTCCAAAAAATCTCACGCTACGACTTGGTTTGGTGCATGTTCCTATCGAAAGTTGGAGATAATTAACGGCGATAACGTTGGAATTCAACATAAGTGTCCCATTTGCAATTCCGAATTAGTTCATATCCGATACTTAGGAAAGTCTAAACTTTTACTTACACGAAAAGGCGAAGTCCTAAGCATGTTTGCTGATGATAGTTCACGCCTCTGGGAAGTTACGCATGATGGCAAATGTCAGGGAGACTGTGGTTAGATGATTCGTCAGCAGAGAAGACGTATTGAGCGTCAATGGAGTAAGATTAAGGTCGGTGCTGGCTGCACAGAGTTCATTGAGCGGAATAGTCTGTTTGCTCTTCCTCATGTTATCGCTTTTCAAGCGGTTAAAGTCTCAGAAGTGCTGGCTTGTGTGTACAATGTCGGTCTCTTTGACTCAAAGAGAGATAGCGGTCACGGCGAATATGTCACAACATGCCTATTTGTTAATGGTACCTTTAGAAGCTTGGGTTCAGTACAGATTGCCTTTATTCCTGAAGGTGACTTGTGGGAAAATGAAGAAATCGACATATAGCTCTGCGAAACGTTTAGCTCGGGCGCTTCGTTCGGCGCCAAGCGAAGCGGGCGCCGTTAGTAACATAAACAAAAAAGAGGTTAAGCTGGTTTTACAAACCAGAATACCCCATTATCGTTTGCCTTGAAAACATAATCTTGTGCAAAACAGTTTGCTTTTTCTTCATCAGTTACCGCTTTAATCGGTATCCAAGTCAATTCAGCGTCTCCAAGCACGCTAATGTAGTGCTCGGTTTGTCTGATGTCTTTGTGTCCAAGCAATTCTTTAACGTGTATTAGGCTGTTATTTGATAATCGATATGCTTTGGATGCTTTAAAGCGCCTAAAATCATAAAGTTGTATTTGCTTAAGCTCGGGTTTATTGTATTTCTTAGCTATTCTATTTCTTGTTTTTCGGTAATTCTCTGATAAACTGTCAGATTTACCATTGCAGATATGGCTATTTGCGGTCAACTTCTTTTTCTGTATGTACAATTTGAGTAATTCAAGGGCTTTTGTTCCCAGCTTCCCTTCTCGTCCAATTGTGTGTTTTGCACCTGTTATGCTTACTACTCCAGTGCTTAGGTCAATGTCTCTTATTGTTAACCAGCATAGTTCTTGAGGTCGTTGTCCTAAATCTTTGCTTATGGCTAACTTTACTTTCATTTCAAGTCTGCAGTGGTCAATCAAAAAGTTCACAAGTTCTTCTTTTGGCGCCTTACGTTTCTTGCTATATCGGCTGTAAAACGGTTTTTCCCATGATAGTTTCTCTGACTGAATATACTTGTCGTATGCTTCTATGAGGTTTTCTTTGTATCCGTTTTGTTGTGGAGGTTTTCCTGCAACATAGAGTTTAACTTCTTCGGGGTCGGCTGTGTTGCAGTGCCTTTGAAGGTGCCTCAACAGCTTAGCTGTCTTTCTAATTGTGGTCTCTTCGTAGGCGTTCTTCTTCATCCACAACATAATATTTACAATATTCAAGGTTTTTTGGTTGCCATTCTCGCTTTGAGTTTGGCTGGCTTGGGTTTGTTTAGTTTTTTGCTTCATTTTTTCCACGTGTTCCAAGCCCTTTAAGTACTGGGAACGGCGATTATTGGTCGGGGAATGATGTCGCCGTCCCAGTCTGATTGGGAAAGATGACGAATGAAACGATTGACAGACCCCAGAGGAGACTTGCTTTATGCGTTGTCCTAAGTGTGGTTCACCAAGAGTTGAGCGTGAAAGAAATCAAGAAGTTAAATGTCAAGCTTGCGGTATGATTTTTTATTTTGTTACGCCTGATACTGGTTCAGGTAGTGATTTTGAGAGATACCGCCTCTGAAGTGTTTTTGTTTATGGGTAAAGTTTTTGTTTTTTCCAATAAGTTTAAATGAATATTTATTCATATGTAACTTTATTCATATTAATGGCGTGGAAAGATGAAAAAAGGCACAACAATCCATTGTCACCGATTCTTCACCAACCTATCCAACCCCACACGCCTAGCAGCAATAGAACAACTTATAAACAAACCCATGAGTGTAACCGAACTTGCAGAAGCACTATGCCAAGAACAAAGCATGATAAGCCATAACCTAAAACCATTACTCGACTGCAACATATTAACCGCACATCGAGAAGGCAAAAAACGCGTATTAACCGTTAACCTTGAAACGATTATTCCAATATTTAACGCCATAGAAAATCATGCTACTAAATTCTGTCCAACAAGCAGAAAATGTCAAAAAGAGGATTTAAAATGAAAAGAAAAATCGTACATATAGACGAATCAAAATGCAATGGATGTGGAGTATGCATCCCTAAATGCGCAGAGGGTGCACTACAAATAATCGATGGAAAAGCCAGGCTCGTAAAAGATACCTACTGCGATGGATTAGGCGCATGCCTAGGGCAATGTCCCCAAGGCGCAATCACGATAACTGAACGAGAAGCAGAAGCATTCAACGAAGCTGAAGTCCACGAATACTTAAAGAGCAAAGAGCAAACAACCCCCACAACGATCCCGCCCTCACCCGATACACAACAAAAACCTCAATGGCCCGTCAAATTAGACCTTGTACCGCCAAAAGCACCCTTCTTTGAAAACGCAAACCTACTCCTTACAGCCGACTGTGCACCGATAGTTCTTAAAAATTTCCATGATCTAATGGCTGGCAAACGCGTAGTCATCGGGTGCCCCAAATTCAACGATGCCCAAGCATACGCAGCTAAACTCACCGAAATTCTCAAACTAAACAACATCACCGGAATAACAGTTGTCCACATGGAAGTTCCCTGCTGCACAGGCTTAAAATGGGCAGTTAACAAAGCCTTACAAGGCTCAGGAAAAAATGTTCCAGTAAAAGAATACGAAGTCAAAGTTGGAGGTGACATCGTTGAGCTCTAAAGACAAACCGATAGAAAAAAACCCTGCTACTTGCCCTGGACTACGTGACCTACTACAACCCAAACCTGCCTACATTAACTGTCATGTTTGTGGAGGAGAACTAGAAATATGGAGTGACGAAGATAAAACCACATGCCCAAGTTGTGGAGCCGAATGGAAGCGCCCCGACCCATCCGCAGCATGCCTAGAGTACTGTCAATTCGCAGATAAATGCCGTGGTATTATAGAATCACGTAAACACTAACTTCTTTCTCTTTATCCATGTATGTTTATTTGTGTAATTTTTGCTTTTGTCAATAGTTTTTTGGTTCATTGAGTATGAGGGATTAGCTTTCACTTTAAATGCCTGCTACGCACAGGTAAATCTTTTTTCATGTATCCCAATAGTGAAAGCGCCGAGCAGATAGCTTAAGAAATAGCAATAAGATTTGCAGAATTTATGATATGTATTTGACGCTTGTTTGTGTTTGTAGAAAAATATGTCAAAAAGTATCGCTTGCTATCAAGTAATTTGCTGAGTATTTGTTAAAGGTAGCGATTAAACGATAGGAAAACCATCATCAGCTAAATACACACACAATATATGAATTTTTAGTTACTTCCATGGTTGCGGTTTGCAAATCTTGGAAGATATGCTGAAATGCCACGCTTCAACATCTAACAGGCAATTGAAAAATTTATTCATTGAATAATGAACCTTACACAAAAATATTATTTTAGAGGAACCATGTAGTAACTAAAGATAAAGCATCGACCTGTCAAAAGTCGTTTCAGAAATGTATCCCGGAATAGTGACAACCAAGCGTAATGTTGTGTTATACCTTGTCAAGGAATTAGCGGAGAAGTCAAAAGAACCATGCTTTAACTTCACTAACACGGTCAGCAATCAATTTAAAACTGTTAATTAATGAAAAATCACCAGTAAAATCAACAAAATAATGGTATTTAGAAATTATTAAGGTTAAGTGGTGGGCCGAACCGGATTCGGACCGGCGACCTTCTGCACGTCAAGCAGATGTCCTAACCAGGCTAGACGACCGGCCCACGCTTTTTGCACACTTCACTATAGCATCTTCCTATATAGGCAATTCGT
>JAAZFA010000377.1 GCA_012511995.1 Thermoproteota archaeon
GTGCCATATGTTAGCAGTTCCTTAGACACCACTCGAAACCTTCGAATACAAAAAAGTTGAAAATGCTTACCTTGAGCTCAGGACAAGAAAAAACCACTTCTACGTCTACCGCGCAACCAGCAAATGGGACAAACAACGCAAAAACCATCAAAACAGCTGAACTCTTAGACCCCATCTCCTCAGAGGGCATCTACACCCTCAAAACACCCAAAAACACCATTCACAACCACCAAAACCTATGAACATGGAAGCGCACAACTATACCTAAAACTCCTCCAAGACTTCAAAGATGTCACAACAGACATGCATTAAAAAGACAACCTACTCGCACTATCAATCATCCACGCAATAAACTCGGGACTAAAACCGCCTCACCCAAACAATCTGCGAAGACCTCTACCCCTCAAAAAAATAAATGACAACCTCTCACCAAAAAACGTCTCAAAACCCCTTCTCCTCCATAGGAGAAATGGCCCAAGAAACATACGAACTCTTCGCCAACGTTTATGCGCCACTGAAACTAAGCATTGGCTCAAGAAATCAGCAAATTATGATGTCCTATTTTTACACTCCATAATTTAAAGGATACAGCAGAGACTGCTCCAACTATAATCAGAGTAATGGCTCTAATCAATGTTAGCGCAGTATCTTGTGTGTTTTCTTGAGGCGGGTTGGTTTGGGCGGTTGTTGGTTGTGTTGTTTGTGCCACAGTAAGCGTTGGGTTGGTATGGGCGTTTGTGTAGGTATAGGTGTTTGTAGTGGGGCTGTAGTTTTTGAGAGTTTGATAGTTGGTTGTGATTTGCTGGTACGATTGGGTTTGGCGTTAGAGTAGGGGTTGGAGTTGACGCGAACTCTTGGCAATAGTGAATCGATTAAGGAAAGAATGACTAATGCTGTAGTCTCTGTGTTTGTTTGATTGTTAGTAGAGTTGTTTGCTGCATAATACACTGTAAACCCGCCGCTTCCAAGTTAACATGACAAAAGACTGTTGTATGCTCTTATATTAAAAGAGCAAAATGAGGACATTTGAAATTTGTAAGTATCTATTTGTAACTGTTATTGTAGGTGTGGTTTATAAATTCGGTTCAATTCCATAAAATTAAGCCCTCTTGGTATGTAAAGAAAGCTTTCTTGTGTTGATTGCTGCCCTGGTAAGCTATAGTTTCCAAAAACATGATATCTGTATAATTTTTGAATTCGAAGTGCCAGTTCCATTGTTTATCATACAATTAATCGCAGCACCATTTAATCGCTCAGCTTCACAGTAAGTAGCATTCTTGATTGGCAACTCATTATCTGTTTGGTTTAAAATTTAGTACTGGTTTATGATGGGTGGCTCGTTTGGTCATTCGTTCATAGCGGTCTCTGTGTACTGTAGTAATTGAGCAATAAACTTGTTTCGTATGGCAAATGGAGGTAATGCAAGTTGCACTAAAAAGTTATCTAAATAAATCTAAAAAGGCCGGTTAACTTGATCGAGCGATTCATAAGTCAAATCTATCTCAGGACCAAAACATCAAACCAGGTAATTAACTGCGTTTGTAAATATGCTTTTCCGATTTTACAATGCAATAAGTTTGAAACGACATTTTTGATCTAGAATCAAAATTAAATAAGTCAAAGGTGTCTTCAACCAAGATGTCGCTCTCAGTGGTTGCCACTTCATACCAGATATAGGCGAGGCATTTTGGTTTTTTAACAGTTTGTAACTGTTATGGAGGCATGCTGCTTGGTCTTCCTCATTTTGTCCTCGACTGTTTGAGCGCTGACCGGTCTCGGTTACCGAGATGCTTTTTGAGTTATATTGCGGTACAGACCAAGAGGTCGAACAATCACATCCCCCATTTCTATAGAATAATTTCCCCACGGATATACATGTAGACTAATTGCATCACAGTAATCCATATCGACTAAAGCTATATTGTTTCTTGCAAAATCAAGCTACAAATCAACCCAACCCTTATCTTCACAGTTAAGGTGTAAACCACCTAACCAATTACAAATGCGACGGATGATAATGTTTTGATTGCTTCGTTGGGTACTCTCAGCATTTCTGTATATCCCATAGCGTTCCATCAAAAAACATGTTGTCGTTGGTTGGCTCATTCCATATCTCCCTGTATTTTGTCACATCTAAAGCCAATTACTGCAGTTTCCAATGTTCTTTCCCAGTTACCCATGCTTGGAACAGCCTTGCTGCCATTTTTTGTGTTGTTGCATAGTTTGCCAATCAGGGAGACGCTGTGCTGTTTGCAAAGTGAATATATTGTTTGCTAACGACTCTCGCTTCCTAATTCTATGGCTTACAAAAAACCATGCATAGCGAGCATCTGGGCTTGGATTTCACTCATATCATGCGCAAAAACTTCAGTAACAATAGGTTTTTCTGATGTGTTTTTTGCTGGTGCCTCAATTGGCATGTAAGGAAAAGCCAACGTTATAAGCAAGAACAATACGATGAATAAGTCTCTCTGTTTTTTGATTTAGATATTGCCTTCCATAGGGCACGAAGCTGCAAATCGCCTACACAGTTTCCCGGCTAGTTCAAGCAAAATAGAACTTGGCTTAGCGCTTAATACTACTTACCTCCCAAGAGGGAAAACTCTTGGAGCACATAGAGTAAGGTAACTATAGGATTAAGTTTACATCAAATGCTTATGCACGACTTTTAGTCGCCAGTTACCACTTACCACATCATCTTAAATATAACAAGTCTCGAAAGATAATTTTGTGCATAAAAATGCAAAAAATAGAAAAAATTTTAGCTTTATCAATGATTTTTTTGATGGCTTCAACAGCTCTTTACATAACCAATAACAACACAGCAGACGCTCAAACACTACAATCAAACCTAGGCATACCCTTACCAGAAGGTGTTACCCCAACATATGAACGAACAACCTATGCATACCTTAGTGTTTCCCCAAATCCAATTGGTGTAGGCCAAGAGGTTCTAGTAAACATTTGGACAACCCCAGGGACAGACCGCTTTAAAGCTCATTCTGACTACACAGTAACAATAACCGACCCTGACGGTAAACAAACAGTAAATAAAATGGATTCATATTGGGCAGATGCAACCTCATGGTTCACTTTTATACCTGATAAAATTGGCGAATGGAAATTAAAATTTGAATTCTTCGGAAGCTACTTCCCCGCTGGAACTTACCAAGACCCACGAACAAGTAGCGGCACTGACGTCAGAACATGGGACGAATACTACAAAC
>JAAZFA010000378.1 GCA_012511995.1 Thermoproteota archaeon
CAGCGGATAGCGTCTGAGTACAGTCTTGCATATTTATGCAGGTCTAATTTCGTCAGAAGCTATTA
This sequence comes from Thermoproteota archaeon, assembly GCA_012511995.1. GTDB lineage: Archaea > Thermoproteota > Bathyarchaeia > Bathyarchaeales > Bathycorpusculaceae > Bathycorpusculum. The sequence goes on from JAAZFA010000378.1 coordinate 66, forward strand.
TGAAATTGCCTCTATCCTTTGAGAATTATTACCGCCTTATTAATGGCTATAAGATTTGTTTCTCGCAACTACTGGGCCAACTGAAACTTTTAAGAAAGGTTCGTCACTATCAGAGATTTATGCCCTCTACCGATTTGATGAAGAGCTGAAAGCCCATTTTCTCAGAGCTTTTTTGATAATTGAGAACCATTTGAAGGCTCTTATTGCTTACGAGTTTACAAAGGTGCACGGTGCATGTGGGTACCTTGATGCAACGAATTATAATTACATTCCAAAAAACCAAACAGAGATAAACAAGCTAATTGGGAAGATTCAAAAGATAATTACAACAAAATCCCACCATGATAGAAGATTGCAACACTACCAGTGTAATCATAATGGGGATATCCCACTGTGAGTAATCATCAATCTTTTAACGATGGGAAATGCCAGCAAGTTTTTCAAGTTTATGAAAGCAATGGAGCAGAATGAAGTCGCAAGGAGATTCTCATTACAGCCAAATATTGTGAATAACTATTCCAACAATATAACATTAGCAAGAAATATTTGCGCACACGGTGAGCGTTACTGCACGTTTAGGTTTACCGCCGAGATTAATCTTTTGCCTGAACATTCATCACTTCGGATTCCAATGGTACAAGGGAAGCCTATTCAAGGAGTAAAAGATTTGTTTGCTGTACTATTGATGGTGAAGTACTTACTAAATGATGCAAAATTCTTCGAAAAGATGAAAGCTGATATTGCTCAATCTCTCGCAGATCTCAAAGGAAAGGTAGTATGTATTACCATCGATGAAGTGATGAAGTTGATGGGGTTCCCCAGCAATTGGCAAATCGTCTAATACGCACATTTCTTTTATGAGATGGACTTTAGTTGCCTCATTTAAAGGGCTTTTCCACCAATATTCAAAAAATTAGAGTTGGCAGGAAGCATATCGCATAAAGAAATAACAATAATTTGCCCGGTAAATAGTGATATTCCCATTGCATAACAAAAAAACTCCCTTACATCGGATATCTAGAGCTTTTTACTAAATGGTGTTTGCTTCTGGAATGGACCTCTCTTTAACTGAAAATTCTAGCCATGAAGATGGTGATAGGTCCTTGGAAATCCTCAATCCCTATAATAAATGTGGTATAGGTTAATAATTGTTATCCTCATCAACTTGCACAACGATATCAAACAATCTATTGATGGTGATAGCTTCTGAGACATGTCTTATAGGTTCTAACTTGGTCTTCGGGAGGTCTTCAGCAAACCATTTTGATACAGTCACAATCGCCAGATCACGGTCTTTCTATCCGGTGCTGAGAGTTGCTTTCCTGTTTGTTGGTCGATAATCCGCGCGTACCAGATGTTTCTGTGGCGGGATATGTAGAAGGGTTTCTGACTGACTCATGTTGCGCACCAACAACTGGACCCGCAGGTTGTTCTTGATACACCTTTTGGTACAGTACTCCACCCAAACCTTGGTGGTTGTATCTCATATACGAAAAGAACTCCCTGCATTGCAAGGAGTTCTATTATTGGGCCCAGAAGGACTTGAACCTTCGACCCACGGATTATGAGTCCGATGCTCTAACCAACTGAGCTATAGGCCCAACGTAGCAGATAATACGGATTATTCCGAAGGCTGTCAACAGTATAAATAGG
>JAAZFA010000379.1 GCA_012511995.1 Thermoproteota archaeon
AATAGACTGCCGCCGAAAGTAACTATACCTGGTTTTGCAGCCCGGATGACGTAAGCTGATTTATCTGCATCAATATTAAATTCGGCAATGTCGTAGATATGATTGATATTATCGATACCTAATATGCTACCAGCTAAACCTGTATAATCATGGCTTATGTGAGCACCACAGCTTAGCGGTGTAACAACCATCTTGTTATTCTTTGATGCCAAAGACAAGCCTTTGAATGTAGCTGTATTTGCGTGGGTTCCTGAAACTAAGCGGACATCAGCCCATGTAGCGCCAAAAAGGGTCTTTATAGTGTCACATGCAAGGTTCTCTATTTGCGACATATATTTTTGTCCTTGATAATACCGCTTTTTTACATGACCTGCCATGTCGTTTTCGCCTTCTGCATAGCGGGTCGCAAGGTCATGGCTCATATCAAGCATCTGGCAGACTGCTGGGGATTTTATGCCTTCACTGGCAATCATGTTTATGCATTCTTTTTCACGGTACTGCTCATGCTTCTTTGATGCTTCGATTAATTCAATGACTAGTTCAGGCACATCTTTCATGTTAAGTTCCACGTTGCAACGCAATTGGGGTTTGCTATATTTAGCCATTACTGGATGCAGCCAAATATTCAAAGATATTGACGACTAATACTTAGAGTAACAAATTATGAATTACATTTTCCTGACCCTAAAGGGTATTCCCTACTTGATTACTGCCAAATTGAAGGTTTTTACAGCGACTAACTTTAGAAGATGAACTGTAAGCCATTCCTTGGAATACTAAAAGTTCGTTAGATGGAATCTAATATTAAATATTTCCTGATGCGATTATAACTTGAGATTTCATAGTTCATTGAATAGGCAATACACTGTTGCTGCTACTATTCCAATCCTTATAGTGATTCTGCTGTCATTTCTCTTAGCTAACGGTTTCTTTGTTTCTTCAACAATGGCAAGACCATTCTACGTCGGCGTTGAATATGCATACGCCGATGACACAGAAAACCTCAAGGCATTAGCACATAAAATCAAGGAATTATATCAACCTCTTTATGACAGGTTCTTTGTCAATATTTTTTAACAGGACTGCTCTAGAGGAGTTTTGTGGCTACATACAAGTCAGATTGAACCTTAGTATCTTATTCACGGGCATCGACTAGTATAATTGGTCAGATGATTATAGGATCACTGACTGGATGGTTGTTGCACAGCAAACATACGCAACAGATTTCTGGGAATCTACAAAATTGGTGCCTCAGGAGGAAACCAGCTTGATTGTGGAACATCAATGATAATTAACGACACCAAAACCTACGCCGAAACTTCAAGGTCCTACACTGGTAACCTATCACTTATGACAAACATATACACTATGTTTGCACACCTAGAATCTTTACTATTGATTATGCCCTAAACTGGTTTGACTACAAAGCTAACTATAGCAACATCTTTGCAGAGTTTGTTGGAAATGAAAGCAGACAACAGATAATCGCACAAAACTGCGGAGCCGCCTTCCTTCCAAAGAGATTGGGGTGTAATAATCAACTGGAAATACACTCAGCCTCCTCATTTCCTTGGAAACAGTACTGAATTCTATACTGATTTGGCGTTAGCTTATAGTGCAGACGCAAAATATGAAGTCGCTTTCAACTATCCAAACCTGACTAGTAGCAACTTGGGCTATTAGAAGAGGAATATTTCGAAGCATTACAGCATTTTTGGTCTTTTCTACATTATAACCCCGAAAGTATCGGACCAATCCATCGGAGGATGCCTTACATTTTGCCAGATGTTACGGGTTTAGCTTTCGGTGTGTGACTGACCGAATCTGAGTTTTTTCCATAATGACTCTATTCTACTTAGATCTATAATGACGTACAAATACTCACAAACTGATATGGTGCCCGTTTAGATATTCTATCTGATGAACCTGAAGTCTTCACACCTCTGCTTGAAAAGTACTATTAGCTTTTTTACTGGAACCAAACAA
>JAAZFA010000050.1 GCA_012511995.1 Thermoproteota archaeon
AATTGCATACATCTCTCAGCAAGCCACGAATTTCGAGAGTCAATTTCCCTTAACTGTCCGAGAACTTGTTTCTTTGGGCTGTATAAGAAAGAACAACATCGGTAGAAGACTCAACCACGAGGATTGGGCAAGCGTTGATCAAAGTATCAACTTCATGGGTTTGGGTGATGTGGCAAATAGGCGAATAGGCCAGTTATCAGGTGGACAGAAACAACGAGTATTTGTTGCAAAAGCGTTAGCTCGAAAACCAGACTTAATTTTTCTAGATGAACCCATAGTGGGTGTAGATTCTGAGGCGCAAGAAAAATTCTATAAAAAACTTAGTGACTTAAACGTTGAGCGGCAGACAACGATAATGCTTGTAACCCACGATTTAACTTCGGTGTTCTGTCGTATGTCTAAGGTTTTGTGCGTTAACAAAAAGGTTGAAGTTGCTCAAGTAACCGCAGATTTAGACGCAAGCATGTTACTCAAACGTGCATATGGTGACCATTTCCATTTCGTCTTCCATAAACATGAATGTCAAGGTGTTTTTGAATATGAGCATTAATCCATTGGATCTGTTTAGTTACCAATTTTTTCAAAATGCTTTAATTGGCGGTGTCATTGCTGCGGTTGCATGTGGTTTAGTGGGGCTTTTCTTGATTCTAAAAAAAGAAGCCATGATAGGTGATGGACTTGCACATACAGCATTTGGTGGCATAGCAATAGGGTTGCTTGCCGGCATTAATCCACTAGTAACAGCGTTAGGAGTTTCTGTTTTGGCTGTATTTGGTATATCATATATGCGCCGAAAAAAAATCGCTACATCTGATTCAGCTATAGCTGTTATGTTAGCATTGGGCTTCTCTACTGGCTTAATCGTAATCAGTGTCGCTGGTGGATTTAACGTTGAATTGTTTAGTTACTTGTTTGGATCAATATTAACTATTGATTACATAGATTTAATGCTAGTTTCAGTTTTAGGCATAACGGTTGTAGGATTCATTGGACTTTTCAGAAGAGAGTTGCTATCGATGGTTTTTGACGAAGAAGATTCAAGGATTATGGGTATACCGATAAAAAAATTGTCTATAGTGTTTGACCTGCTTGTTGCCATAACTATTGTGTTATCCATAAAAGTGATTGGTACTATTCTTGTAGTGGCGCTTATGGTAATTCCTGGACTCTGCGCTTTAAAATTGAATCTATCTTTTAAGAAGACCCTTATCAGTGGTGTGGCTTTCAGTATAGTTAGTACAACGGTGGGCATCTTCTTTTCTGCAGTATTCAATATTGCAACAGCAGGTGTTATTGTGTTTGTTTTGGTGTTGTTTTTCTTGTTAACCATATTGTATAAAAAACTCGCCTAAAAAAACTAAACTCAGTCTATTATTGCTTAGATTTTTTTCTTCATCTTCTAACGCTTATTATGCCAGCAACCACAACTACAACGACTACAACAATAACCGTGAATATAACAACATAGTGCTGCATAAAAAACGATAAATTAGCTAACGCTGGGTCGTTTAAAGAATAATGTACCACAGTTATGTTACCGGTTAACCCGTTTACCCTCACTGAGTTATCTGGTAAAAGATTCCAACCTGAACCCTCCGCTAAAAAAGTTGCACCATTGTCAGTAACTACTGACCATTCTGCGGCATTCGTTGGTTCTGTTGAGTTCAAGCAAAGGTTTACTGTCTGTGCGCCTTTGCCTTCAACCGAAAAAACAACCATGTCTATAGGCATATAATAGTTGAAGCTTAGATGTCCCCAGATAGTAATGTTAGAGTTTTCAACAGATATTTTCAGGTCTGATATACTCTTGAAGTCAGTGAATCCATAGTTTTGTGTTGTTTGGGTGTTGTTGAGGACTAAGCCTTTGAAAGTCCACATATTGCTTTCTAAAATTGCTTCTCTGTAATAACCATCAAAGGCAAAGTGGATGTTGCCATTCAATTCAGGTATATTAAAATTGGTTGTTGAAGTGAAGGTTGTTTGAGTTTCAGCAGATTGGGCACTAAGGCTGAACAGCATTAGAAGTACAACTATAACTATCAAAGAGGTTATTGTTTTTGTTTTAAGCTGTACCTTCAATTTATACTCGATATTATAAAGTGCTTTTTTGTATAAAGAATTAGTGTTTAAAAAGGTGCGACCGTCTATTACATGTTCTGAAATCAACTGAAACTAAATGCTTTAACTACCGTTTCTTATGCTTAGGAAAACAAACCGTAAACGTCATACTTTTCCTTGCTTTGCTATCAAATGTGACAGTGCCGTTTAATGCACCAATCATTCTTTTCACAACTAATAACCCGAAACCTGCCTACGAAGTCGTCAGGTTACTCATCAACAAAGTGATAGTTCTAACCGAGTCCAAAAAACCTGGCCCCGGATACAAACGAGTTAAACTACACAAAGCACTAACCTACACTAAATTAAAAAAACAGAACAACAACACACAAACAGTTAAACACCTAAAAAACGCTCTTGAATAACTAAAACACCACGATCAACCATTATACCTAACAGAACCACAGTTGGCAGGCGATGGGGGTGTTGCCTAAGAATCTTAGAAGAGGTTTCCACAAAGACAACCAGCCAACCTTCTTCAGCGCGTTATTCCAACAAAGGTTGTAGCTGTCGATTCAACACTGCTAGTTGGTCTCTATGACACGTGGAAGCAGCATGGGGTTTTGCCATAAGTAGGGGGAAGTTCAGGGGTTTTAAACTGTATGATGTCTTGAATTAAATGTATTTTTGAAAGCTGGTTGTTGTGTGGTTGGGTTGTTTGATGGGTGTGTTAAGGGTAATGTTTTGGGTGGGTGTTGGTTTTGGCTGAGGGGTCTGGTTAAGAAGGCAGTGGCGGTTATGGGGCTGGCTTGATTGATTTGTTATGATGTTGGGGCTTTATGGTAGTTTGTTGCTGGTGATGAGAGTATAGAGTGTATAAGTAAAACTGGGTTTGACTTGATAACAAAGGTATGGTGTTCTTGAAGATGTTAAATTAATGGTATTCGCAAGTACTTGCCCAGACTTGCCTAAGGAGCAAGTTAGCAGTCAATCCAATAAAAAACTAATTATGCACACTTTTATTGCTATAGTATTGCTAGTTTGGGGTGTTAAGAAAAAGGCCCTAAACAGTTTCCTTTTATTTTTCCACAAATATTTGCATCTCAGTGGTGGGCGTTTTCTATGAATCCCTTTGCTCAAACATTAAGGCGTCTATACTTCTAAAGAAAAGATAAAAAGGCAGCCGTAATATAGTTAATCAACCGAACTTTATACATTGGTGATCCCCCTGAAAATTACCCATTTTTGCGAGAGTTCACGTCGCCTGATTAAACAACAGCTCTTTTCAGAATCCTTCGTATTACCAGATTATTCGATGCTTAATATAAAAAATATACTACCCCAAATTGCATCTATTTTTGGAGAAGGAATACCCAACTACTCAACACTTTCCAACGATTGTCTCGCAGACTTAAAAGGCATAAAAAAGGTGCTACTAATAATTTTCGACGGCCTAGGCTACAATCGACTTCTACATCATATAAACAACCATCGCAGTACTTTTACAGAGCTCGCAAAACAAGGCGTTCTAAAACCCATAACAACAGTGTTTCCTTCCACAACATCTTCGGCGTTAACAAGCATATTTAGCGGGTTGCCACCTGCTCAACACCAAATAATCGGTTACCGTATGTTCTCAAAAAAATACGGTACGATCTACAATACACTCGATATGAAACCCGTTTACGAATACAGCAGTAAAATAGAACTTGCAAAAGATTATGCCCATAGCATAAAGCTTCTCATCCCTCTTTTAGAGCAAAGGGGCATACAAATATCAGTTATAACTAAAAGTAAAATCATAGGCAGCGGTTTATCCCAAATCACCCATCAAAACATAATGCCAACCCCTTATATTTTAAGCTCAGATATGTGGACCCACGCTACTGCAGCATTAGAAAACCCAAGCAACCAGCTGTCAATAACTTACTACAGCGGAGTTGATAGTCTTGCTCATAAGTACGGCAACTATTCCAAAGAAGTGACCTTTGAATTAACCTCTATAGAAAATAACCTGCAGGAATTCATCTCAGGCTTAAGTAAAACCGTAAAAGAAGAAACATTACTTATCATAACTGCCGACCACGGCATAGCTGATGTTAAACAATCAATTTACCTCAAAGACTATCCTGAAATAATGCAACACCTTCTTCTACCACCAGTTGGCGACGGTCGTGCAACTTATCTTTTCTGTAAATCACACAAAAAAGCAGAATTCCAAAAAACTTTCGAAAAAACCATGACTGGTTTTAAGCTGTTTCCAACCGAAGAGTTAGTTCAGAAAGGAGTATTCGGGGAACCTATAAACAGAGAAGAGTTAAAGGAAAAACTTGGAGACTTTACTGTTCTAAGTAACAGTGATAAGATATTGGATTACCCATTTTTTGATGACGATAGGCAGTATCCACAGGTTGGGGCTCATGGAGGCATGTCAGAGGAAGAAATGGTTATTCCCATCTTATCAGCTAGGCTTTCTGAACTATAATGCGCCATAGTTTGATTTTTAGTTGACAGATATCCCTATTTTATCATAAGTTAACAGTTGCAATCGCTAAGCGCTTTGTCTAGTAATAGATTTTAATTCATCTATTCGGGTTTCAATTCTATTTATTATCTCTTGTCTGAGGGTCTCTTCACTGGTATACGAAGTGATCAGTGCCAAATCTTCTGCAAGTTCAGCGTCACAAAAAATTGTTCTAATCCATCTTTGAAAATCGCCTCGTTCAAAATGAAATTTAACTGATTCAGAATTAATAGTTCTCATTTGGTTAGCTAAATCTTGAATGCTAGTTGCAGTTACGCCTGTGTTGTTTCCGATTTTATTATAAAAATGAAAACCACAATCTTTATTTACTGAGGCTAGAGCTCTCCGTGACCGGCTAACGACGTCTTGTTGCCGTTTTTTAGCTGTACTTCTAGCCATACTGTTCACAGATAAAAACTGTCTATGTAGGTCTATAACAATTTGTGGCTACAAAACAAAGCAACAAGAACTTAAAATCTGCTAATAATCAAAGGCAATCACAACTAACCAGAAATGTGAAACTTAAAATAAGAAATAAGTTTCAGTACCCCTATGTGTTTGATTGTATTTCTGAATTATCTGTATGCCGAATTCTTTTGTGCATATCACAGCTTTTCGGCAAGACTGACAGGATTGAGGTAAAAGAAGGGTTAAAGAAGATTCTCCTAAAAAGTATCCAACTGTAAGGTTGCAACCAAAAGATGATTTAACATTTGCTATCCCAAATATACTATCTTTAGGTTTATAGTTACTGACGAATTCCACAGTTTACCCACTTTGGTTTAATTAACCCATGTAACGGGTCATTTAAGTATAAAAAATAACGTTATTGCCATAACACAATAACAAACATAGATTAAATCCTTCATTTTTACTTTTTTTTCTATGGAAAAATCTTTTCAGGATCCTTCAATGGACGCTTGTGCCATAAGCTTTATTTTTAACCTTTTCACATTTAGGGATTCACTTGCTATAATCAAGGTAATAGTATGTTGGTAAGAAAACCACTAATAGGATTACCTAGTTACTATTACTGGACAAGGCGCCTTCTCGAGTACACCATGACTTATACTGCCCAGCAATAACTCCTCAAACTTGCTCAGCCCCCTCGCACCCAAGACGATAAGGTCAAAATTTTTCTCTTTTGCAGTTTTAATTATTTGATCAACCACATTACTACCTTCAATCAACAGGGTATTAACCGAGGCCCCCCCTGCCTGAACCAACCTTTGACCTTCAGTTAATACAATGCTTTTGGTCGCCTCATTACTTTGTTGGTTAGACGGAGGTATCAATTTTGAACGATATGGTTGAACGTTCAACAAGGTTATTGTTCCATTAGTCATTTTGGCGATGTTAATTGCTTCATATAAGGCACGTTTCGAATGCTCCGAACCGTCTATCGGTACCAATATTTTTTGATACAACAGTATACCCAGATTCTTATTCAGATTAAGATACTTTTAATTTTTTCTATCATTGAACTTCATTATAGTCATTTTTCTATTCCAAAGTTTGCTATTTGGTATTTAGTGACGATTTACCCGTTTTATAACGAGCTTTTTTTGACTTTACCTCTAAAGATCGTGCATTTCAACATTGGTTAAGCTAATTCCATCTTGCGTAGTAATTTGTACCGGATCTCCCAATTTTATACTCCTGTATCCCTTACTGAAAGAATACTTGCCCAATGCTGACGTACAATACTCACCCATTCTAATTGAGTATGGCTAAAATAATGAATAGGTGAGACCGTCCCTTCAAACTGCCATAGCCTTATGAAAAGGTTTTTTCGGGATGGCTTAAAAATCGTTATTTTACCTCTTAATTCTTCAACCAAGATGCAACTTAGGTTAACTCAAAGTTTAAAAATAGCGACATTATAGAATGGATAAACCATCCAATAAAAACAGGATGCAAACCATATGAATAAAAAAAAAATAATAGCGATAATTGCTGTTGTTGTTATCATCACATCAGCATTCGTATACGTGTATTATACTTCACAAACTAATAACCCGCAAGGACAAAGTGGTATCCTAATAATAGATTCCCAAGGATACCAAACAACGTTACCCTCAATTCCACAGCGAATAATATCTTTAGCACCAAGCGTTACCCCAATCTTATACGAAATAGGTGTAGGCGACAAAATAGTCGGATTAACTGAATATGACGACTACCCTTACGATTTCTCTGCTTGGTTTAAAGCAGGTAACATGACCTGCGTTGGAGGATTCGCGACTCCAAATATTGAAGCAATAATGTTACTGGATCCTGATATAATATTTACCACTAATATTAACGACGCAGAAATCCCTAACATGCGTGAATTGGGCTACAAAGTCATTGTTGTTGGACCAACAAGTATAGATGGAATCTACGAAACAATTTTACTCATCGGAAAAGCCACAGGTGCAGAAGACAACGCGACAGTATTAGTAAATAGACTTAGCAATCAAATCAGTGACATACAATCAACAATCACCGCAGCAAATATAGCGGAAAAACCAACAGTCTACTACGAAATCTGGTTTGATGAATCAGGATTAATGAGTGCTGGATCAGGCTCATGGATAAACGACGTTATAGTAAAAGCCGGCGGAATCAACATATTTGCCAACGAAACCCAAGAATATCCACGTACAAGCTCCGAAGTAGTCCTTTACCGCAATCCAGACGTAATACTATTACCAACAAACATGGGAACAGGTACACCATTCTACGGTAGCGTAGCTGAAGTCAAAGCCCGACCAGGCTGGAGCGCTATTGACGCAATCAAGAACAACCGCTTATACGTGATAGACCAAGACATATTCAATGAGCCTGGCGCCAGAGTAGCTGACCAAGTTCAATCAGTCGCAGCCAGCCTCTACCCACAACTATTTAACCCTACCCCGTAATTCTGAGAGTGAACTCATAGTGACAGGCAATATTCAGACAACCTATTCAAAACGCTCAAAACGATGGAAACTAATTCTACTTAGCCTAATCATTTCTTTGCTTGTCACTATCTTTCTCTCTTTGAACATTGGTTATGTTCCACTTCCTTTTTCAGAAATCATGACTATTCTTGGAAATCAAATTCCGGGCATAAACCTTCCCGTTGACCCAATTAATCAATCTGTTATCTTTTACAGTCGTTTTCCCCGAATAATAGCTGGCGTAGTTATCGGTGCAGGTTTAGCTGCTGCAGGTGTGCTTTATCAGGGCGTTTTTAAAAATCCTATGGCTGACCCCTACGTTTTAGGAGTTTCCTCAGGTGCTTCTGTTGGCGCTGGGCTCGCAACATTGTTTGGAGGAGGGTTGAGTTTACTGGGTTTCCCCATCGTTCCCACCTCAGCTTTCTTAGCAGGACTGATTACAATTTTTGTTGTATATAACATTTCCCGAGTAGGTACTCGAGTTCCAGAAATGACTTTACTTCTTTCTGGTTTAGCCATAACAATATTTCTTTCAGCCATTTACTCAATCATGCAAGTTTTAGCGCCTAATACACAACTTCATTCACTCGTGTACTGGCTTATCGGTGGTATAACAAACATTACTTGGGGTAATGTATGGTCGATCTTTCCTTTCATCTTTGGAGGATTAGTTTTATCATTTTTTTTTGTTCGTGACTTAAACATGATGGCTTTAGGTGAGGATACCGCTCAACATTTAGGTGTAAATACAGAAAGAACTAAAAAAATACTGTTAGTATTAGCTTCAATGATGACTGCTGCAGCAGTTTCTCTATGTGGACTTATTGGCTTTGTAGGTTTAATGATCCCCCATATAACTCGACTCATCATTGGACCCGATCATCGGATCCTTCTTCCAGCATCCGCCATTGTTGGTGCCATTTTCTTAATAATATGTGATGCCATCGCAAGAATAGCTACCGGTGCTGCAGAATTGCCTGTTGGTGCTATAACAGCACTTGCCGGTGGGCCTTTCTTTATCTTCCTCCTTAGAAGGAGAAAACTAAGCTATCGAATGTAGAGTGAAATTTATGGTTACATTAAATGTGACTGGTGTAGAATGCCGCTATGGTTCCACTAAAATACTGTCAGGTATTAATTTAGATGTTAAACCCGGAGATTTTGTTGGAGTTCTTGGTCCAAATGGTTCAGGAAAGACAACTCTTTTAAAGAGTATCAGTCGTGTCCTTAAGCCTCATGTTGGCTCAATTTTAATTGACAAAGATGAGATTTACAGTTTAAAGCCTCTGGAAGTCGCCAAAAAACTTGCTGTGGTTCCACAGGATACTACAGTTGGCTTTAATTTTTCTGTTTTAGATGTTGTGTTAATGGGTCGAAATCCTCATTTGGGTCGTTTTCAGATGGAAAGCTCAAGCGACGTTGAAATTGCTAAAAAAGCAATGATGTTGACCAATACCTGGGGACTAGCAGATAGGTCGATAAATGAGTTGAGCGGCGGTGAACGTCAACGCGTAATTATTGCGCGTGCTCTAGCACAGGAACCAAAAATATTGCTATTAGATGAGCCCATGAGTCACCTTGACATAATCAATCAACTTGAAGTTATGGATCTAGTAAAAAGCTTGTGTGTCACAGAAGGTTTGTCGGTAATAGCGGTTATACATGATCTAAATATGGCTGCTAGATACTGCAGTTCTCTTTTACTGCTTAAATCAGGTACAGTTTATGCTTTTGGTGAAACAGAGAAAGTATTAACTCACGAAAATATACGTAGTGTTTTTTCTGTCGATGTTATAGTACGCAAGAATGCAGTTACTAATTCCCTCTATGTTATTCCTCTTTCACCCAAAAAGCCTTGTACAAAAAAGAGGTGTACCGTCCATCTCATCTGTGGTGCAGGAACGGGTATGGGACTAATGAAAGCCCTCATAGATGAAGGCTACACAGTGACAACTGGCGTTTTAAACAAACTAGATTCCGACTTTGAAGCTTCGGAAATGCTTAATGTACCCACAGTTGTTGATGCGCCTTTCTCGTCAATAACAGACCAGTCTTTTCACATGAATCTAGATATGATTACTAGGGCTGCTATGGTTGTTGTAACTAATGTTCCGTTCGGTTTAGGCAATCTTAGAAATTTGGAGGCTGCAAAGAAAGCACTCGAATATGGTATTCCTACGTATGTTATAGACGAAATTCCAATTGAAGAACGAGATTTCACTGACGGGAAAGCTATTCAGCTTATGTCTGAGCTTAAGAAAGATGGCGCCATTTTTATTAAGAATCCATTAGATATTCTGGCATTACTTAACCTTCCAAAGGCTAAACCTAAAGTTCTGTCAGATAAGGAAATTATAAAAGAACACATGAAACCAACTTAACTCTCAAGCTGACGGAATATGTGAAAAATGCCTAGTGAAGTCACGGTTTTTAAAGAAACAAAGTTGCCGTTAAAACTAAAGGATGTAGCTGTAAAAGTAGTTCACCACCGATATGATGATATAACGCTCAATACTACGCTTGTATCTTTCCCAACAAAACGAAAAATTCTTTCTACAATAGATGGGTTAAAACAGGTTCAACACGTTGCCAATGTCTACCTTCCACAGGCTTTGTCTGAGCGTGTAATGACCATCAAGCGGTATAATCATTTCATAAGGCATCTACCGGTTACGTTAGGGTTACCTCGGGGTAACGTAGCGTTTTTGAGCACTGGGGTAGACATGGAAAATGTGGCTTATTGTGAAAAGTCATATGAGGACTTTCATGTTTGCTGCATCGCTACTGGGGGAGCGCTGAATAATGCTCTTCGAACGGGTGTAGACAAAGGTTGCTGGGTTGAAACATCTTCAGGTTTCCAATTCAGACAGGGTACTATTAACATTATTCTTTTGACGAATGTCTCTTTGTCTTGGGGTGCTATGGCTAGGGCGATTGTTACCGCTACGGAGGCTAAGACTGCTGCGTTGCAAGACCTGAATTATCGGAGTACGTCTTCTCCTAAAGTTCAAGCTACGGGTACTGGAACTGACAGTACGATCGTTGTTTCGGCAGCAACCCCCGATATTGTAATAAAACACACAGGTGGTCATACAAAGATGGGTGAATTAATTGGTTTCACTACGAAGAGTGCTGTAGAAGAAGCTCTGCAAAACTACGATAAAAAGCGTGACAATCATTGCTTTGGATAGTAATGTCATTCTTAAATCACGCGAAATTGACGTAAAAATATAATGTGGCGGGCCCGACGGGAATTGAACCCGCGACCTAAGGATTAAGAGTCCTCCGCTCTAGCCTGACTGAGCCACGGGCCCCAACGCTTTCTAAATGGGTTTCATAGTTAAATATAGAGATTGCGGTTCAAACCACAATATCCAAAAAAATATTTTCGGGTTCAACTTCAAGAGTATTCTGTTCAAATGAAAAATGCTGTTTTTATGGCTTTAGTTGCTGATTGTGCGGTTGTGTGGCTTCTTTTCTTATGAGCAATCTTCTAAGAAGTAGCTGTACAACAATTTTTATCTGTTCTACTACTTCTATTGAATCAAAATTACCGACATAACCTCAATGTTTTAGATACCTGCTAAAACCCTTATGTTATTCATTTTCTTTTAGGTATTGTCGCAGCTTGATGCAAATAAACAATAATAAAGCAAGGTACAATTGGTAACATGGCGATGTTTTTTTTGGGTCCATCAATTGAAGTCTATATCCTTAAAACTACTGACCGTAAATCAGCCATACCGACTCTTCTGAACCAATTTGATTTGGCAAACTTCAACGGTAAACCGGTAGCATTAAAAGCCAATTACAACAGTGCCGATCCTTATCCTGCATCAACTCACATAGATACGCTTCGAGCCATCGTAGAAAACCTCCAAGCAGCAGGTATTGAGAGCCTTACTTTGGCAGAAAGGAGCGGTATGGGTGACACCCGTGAAGTACTTGAGACTACTGGTGTTTTCGCACTTTCAAAAGAACTCGGTTTTAAAACAGTTGTATTAGACGATGTTTCAAAGCAAGATTGGGTTAAGTTTGATCGCGGCAACACGCATTGGTTAAGAGGCTTCTACCTCGCCAAAGTGTTTCATGAGTCACCTAAAGTAATAGAAACCTGTTGCCTAAAGACACATCGCTTCGGCGGACACTTTACGTTAGCGTTGAAATGCTCGGTGGGGCTCGTCGCCAAAAAGGTTCCAGACGGTATGTACGATTACATGTGGGAACTCCATGGTTCACCGTTCCAACGACAGATGATCGCTGAAATCAATAATCATTACCATGTCGACGCAGTCATTATGGACGGGGTTAAAGCGTTTGTGTCTGGTGGTCCTGAAAATGGAACATTAACTGAACCCGGTTTAATGCTTGCTAGCCGTGACCGAGTCGCTATTGATGCCGTTGGAGTTTCATTACTCAAACTCTTCGGCGCTAAGGGTAAAGTCGGTTCTGACCCTGTTTTTTGTCAGGACCAAATCAAACGGGCGGCAGAGCTTGGGTTTGGTGTTCGTTCCCCTGAGGAAATAAAGTTAATACCCCTTAATTACGAAGCTCAAGTTGACGTTGACCGTATAGATAAAGTGCTAAAGTCCAAAGTCGTGATGCATTAACTAATCCAGCGACATAGTCGATTGGAACCCAAACCGACGAATCCTCTAATTAAATAATCCTTATATGGGATTAGCGAAGAAAATAGTTTGATACCCCATGATTCCTGAAGGTTATGTAGAATATAAGCGAAGAGAATACTGCAAAGACATTAAGTGCTCCAGGCAAGCAGAGTTAGACTCACAAACAGAGGGCTCACTTGCATATGAGGCGGTACGTGCAAAATGCCGAGATAGTTGCCTTTTTACAACTTACCAGTTTCACCACTGGCTAATAGACAAAGGCTACTTGATAGTAAAACCTCAAACATAACCAATTTATCGCCAAAAAAGTTTGAGCTAAAAAAAGTAACGAAGAAAAATAACCGCTTTTATGTAAATAAAAGTTAAGCTTGCGTTGCAACTACTATAACGTCATAGCTGTAACTGAACTCTCGGTTTGGTGTATAGCTTCTTTCTGGTGTTAAAAGGTCCCATCGCAAACTCTAACAAATAACAGCTAAAAAACCACCCCAATTAACAACCACCCCAAATACACCCAACAACCTATAACCTCAACCAAACCCAAAAACACCCCACACCAACATTTAACAACCCAGATAAAACAGTAACTAACTTGAAAAACA
>JAAZFA010000051.1 GCA_012511995.1 Thermoproteota archaeon
GGTCTCTGCCAAAATACTCATGCATAAGCGTATACTGCAGATTGCTATCCCACCATAGAATAGGTACATGTAGAATTTGGCCTTTATCTGGGTTTTTTCGATAAACTTCGATATTACACAATTGGATTCTACTGCATCAATGGTTTTTCGATCATGAATAATTGTGTTGTCTCAAGACCGAGTGGTTTAAAAAAAGAAATACTAGTAGTTGTTTAGCTTCCGTAGGATTCTAGCAGGTATTGGCTTTCTTGCTCGCCGTTGAGGTAGAAGTAGTCGTACTTGACTATGCCCCCATGCTGGGACATCGGGGCTTATCCATGCGGTTACATCTAATGGTTCATCTATAATCCAAAACCTGGCGCGCCTCTCTTAGCAATCAATCAGGGTGTAGTCATGAAAAATGACTTAACATTTGGTGGATTCGTTGCGGCAAATCAAGACTTAATCGCTTTAGGTAGTGGTATGATAAATTCGTTTTACACGCCAGGTATTTGGCTTAGGCATAGCGGAATGCCCCCATTTAGGCACCATTGAAACTAGGAGTTCTCCTCCCATAGTTAACTTGGGAGTTGGTAAGTAAAGGGTGAGTAGTTCACTTAATTCTCTCAAAACCTCAAGTTTTGAAATTGGCTTAACAATTTTTCGCGTATGATACTATAAAACTACAATTATCTGGTCCTAATTCTGAAGTGGTAGCTAACCTGTCATATTGATGGTTAGTCATGTGCACCAAAGAATAGGCAAAATCTGAGAGGATACCTTGTTTTTCACTAACTGTTGTAGTACAATCGGTAAACCTAATGGACCCATAATCTGCTAGGTTGCTAATTTGACCATTAACAGTTGCCCTCTCAAGCACCCATTCGCCTGAAGATCGGGTAGAATTATAGATGAAATTTCGATTAAATAATTGCCCAGTAGTAACGTCAAGTAACTGAAGGTTCCATTCGTTTAAGTCACAATTAACTAACTTTAGAGAAGCTGTAACTTGATCTCCTGGATTAACGTTGAAGTTCTCAATCTTTATTGCGTATTCAGGCAACATTTCATACCATGCATTATATTTTGCTTCGCCATTGATTACATTGTGTTCTGTCCCTATTTGGATCAAAGTTTTATCTTGTTGACCTCCAATACCTATCCATGCGGAAGAATAACCATTTCCATTTGAAACGTTAACTTCAGGTACCAACCAAGAACCACTGATGCTTGTAATTTCTTGATTATCATTGAAACTGCTAGTTACAACATACCCAGCCCAGCCTACACTTGCGATTGTATGGCTGTCCTGCATGAATGCGCCCTCTAATAGAGTAAGCGCCGATAGAACCATTAGTAATATTAATACCCAAACGACAATCAACAAATACCCTCGTCTTTTTACCCTAAAAAACACGTTAAAATCTCCATTCTACAAAAAATATTTGATCAAACGACTAGGCGAACCTGGAAAATAAAACAGTTTGTTGTTGCAAAGCAATGCTACAAAACTATTAACGGGGATGCTTTAATTTGCAGAACTATATACAATTAATCATTGTATGTTTCAAATAAGGACATTATTACCAATTGACTATGAATTCGCTGTAGAGCTAGCAAATACTATGGATTGGAACATGACGGTGGAAGACTTCCAATTTATCGAATGTCTAGAACAAGGTGGTAGTTTTGTTTTAGTCGAAGGTTTAAAACGAGTAGGAATTGCCACTTGTATCAGTTATGGAAAAATAGGTTGGTTTGGTAACCTAATTGTTGATAAGACCTATCGCAAAAAAGGTTCAGGAACCATGCTAGTACGCCATTCACTTGATTACTTACATTCACGGGGCGTAGAAACAATTGGTCTTTATGCCTATCCCTATCTTAAGGAGTTCTATAGCCGTTTTGGCTTTATATCCGACATTGATTTCACATTATTGCACCACGAAAAATTGGATTTAATGGAGACTGCAGGTGCGCATAGAATCAACGAATCGAATTTTCTAAGAATTATCGATTTTGATAAACAATGGTTTGGTGGTGATCGGAGAAAATTACTTGAACCGATAGTTTTTGAAGACAGCAATGTAGGTTATTATCTCTCCGAACGTGGGCACA
The DNA here is from genome assembly GCA_012511995.1 of Thermoproteota archaeon. Classification (GTDB taxonomy): domain Archaea; phylum Thermoproteota; class Bathyarchaeia; order Bathyarchaeales; family Bathycorpusculaceae; genus Bathycorpusculum. The sequence goes on from JAAZFA010000051.1 coordinate 2,098, forward strand.
TCGTTGGATATATTGCAGCCACAATCTATGAATCAGCAGCATGGATAGGTCCTATGATTTGTCAACCTTCAAGATACGATGTTGCGGGTAAATTAATTTCTTCAGTTCTTGCAAAAAGCATCAATAAAAAAGTCTATGTTGTCGCTTCAAAAATGGATACTGCCCTGTATGATATGTTCTTAACTCTGGGGTTTAGAGAAGGTTTTTATGTATCTCGTATGTTCATGGGTAAATTCGCAGCACCAAACTGTATATACTTAGCTGAATCTTTAGAGCGAGGATAATTAATGCAAGATTACTGTCGTGTATTACTTGAGGATTTTTTGAAAACTTCATTCCAGTCAGTGAATGTGCTCTTTGAGGGTGCTAACTCCGTTCGTAGCCAATCTACTGACCGTAAAGTTACATTATTCCAGTATGTTGCCGGTAGAAAGATGTCAGTTCATTTTGAAGATGAACGGTTCTATTTGAGAAGCTCAGTGGAGTATTCGAATCCACATTTGACTGTTGAAGAAGTACAAGGAATAATTGGGACTAGATTGCTTGAAACATGTACTAACTATTACTTGGAGAACGGACTGCACGAACCTACTGAAGATGACATCTTGGCGATTATGGAACTTCTTAAAAAACCCCCGAATGGGTACATTGTGCCTTTTCTTTTAAACACTGACGATATTGAAGCAGACCGGTATTCTATGAATCCACTCAAGCGGTCTATCATAGATACTGGGCAGAGTGCTTTTCCAGTTGCCAACGTTACCACGAATGGTCTAAAAGTCGATGAGGTTTATGCAAAAAAGTATAATGGGTCTTTAATTTCTAAAAAAGAGGTAGAACTAATCAAAGAGGCACTTAGAAATAGCAATGGATCCTACCTTGATTTTGTAGACTCCATTAAGTATACTCAACTTCAAGAATTAACCGATTTTTGTGGCATGAACCTATCGTTGTTTTCGTTGCGTATGCCCCTTTCTCCTCTTAAAACAGAAAACAAAGATGGTTTGCTACATTATATAGTAAGTGAGAGCAACAAAGATTACTCGACCATCGAAGAAGCATACGCCTGCATGGGTCGTAGCATGACAAAGCGTACAACATTGTTAACCGTGCCACATTCAAAAAAGGGCTTTGGTTCTAAACGTGCTGCCCGAGGTAAATTACGATTTGAAAACGGTGATGGAAAATTACTAAACGCTACTGTAACGTATAAGACTACACCACTCTATCCTAATGATATCGACCCACAAGACGTAGCAATGGCCATATGCTCAGATAAATTTTCTGTATCTGGCGAAAAACTATCCGATTACAGCTATACAGAAACACCCTCTTCACCCCAATTCTTCCTTTATTCTCTTGCGTCCCCCGAGGATGCCACAATGTGGCATGGCGTAGGTGCAGTTGGGTCCTCACAACTACTGCAAAGTTACGCTAACGCACGAGCAGCATGTAAAAAAGGTAAGCTACTTAAGGACCTAAACCAAAAGTACCATCTTAACATAAGGATCCCATTACAGTTCAACCTTTCCCCTGCGGGGCTCTGGAGTCACCCAATTCACCGCAATATTGATGCCAGTATAGGCAGCGTAGAAAACTTGGCTGATTTAGCACAACGGGGAATGAAGCTTGAACATCTCTCAGCTTTCAAGTAGGTGAAAAAGTTTGGCGGGTATAGAGTACCACATATTCCGGATAACAAGGCGACTTAGGAACTTTCCGATAAACCCCCTGAGCATTGCCAGTTCAAAGAGAATCTTTGGAGAATACTTCAAAGGGTTTGACAAGGTGCCTGCCGTTCGCGGTATTTTTGGAGAAAAAACCTCTGAGGTGCTTAACAATCTTACCGTTGAATTGAGTTGGTTCAACGGTTACATGTATGTGGATGGTTCCGATGGGCGTCTAGTAATAAGTAGAAGTTACCTTACTAGGGGCAACAAGACCGATATCTATCTTGATTTAATCCACGAATTATACCATGTTAAACAGTTTATGGAAGGCAGAGAACTCTTCGACCCTCGTTATACTTATGTTGATAGAGA
>JAAZFA010000380.1 GCA_012511995.1 Thermoproteota archaeon
ATAACGGTCTTGGAAGAATTCTTTTCCTGACATCACCAAAAAACGTGTTTATAGTTGGATAAAAGCTTATTCAAGTTTCCCAACGTTCAACTACGTTACCATGTATGTAGAGAAGAATCTCGTAAGCATACAAACAAGAGAAACGTGAATTGACTCAAACATACCAAGATGCATACCACCATGACTCAAACAAATATGCACAACATCATGGCTCTTTTTAATGGAAAGCCTAACGAAATCTGCCGGTTTAGTTATCTGGGCGAGACTCAAGTCGTCCCGAATTCTCAATTTCAACTCTGGTGCTTGTAATGGTTGTGACGTCGAGGTAGTAGCTTTGCTAACGCCAAAGTATGATATTGATTGCTTTGGCATAAAACTTGAGCCTTCACCAAGACATGCGGATGTACTTCTAGTAACAGGTGGCATCATACTGTAATGCAAAGAGCGTTTAAAACGAAAATATGACCAAATACCCCAACTCAAGTTCATCATAACCATCGGCGCTTGCGCTTGCAGCAGGAGTTTTTGAAGGGAGCTACGGTGTGGTCGGCGGTGTGGATAAAGGTGTTTTAGTTAATGCGTACATACCAGAATGTCCACCCCGCCCCAGAGCAATCATGATGGAGTAGTGAAACTACTTAAATCAATCAAAGCATCACCGAAAGGCGTTAAAGTCCGTTGAGTAGAAGCAAATAGCGGGCAATGCCTATAGCAGCCGTTACGATATCTATTTATCTGGATCTATATTGAGTATCCATTTTATTACTTGGAAAGCTTCAATTTCTTTGCCAAACTGTCTTATCTGGTAGGCTCTATACTTGGCTAAGCATCTTACCGCTTCTGAAGCCAGCGCTCCTTCTTCCTGCGTTTTATGCATAGATAACGCCTTTATTTTCTGATCGAGCGTTTCTTTTATGTCGACATACATCTGCGGTTTGAATTCCGTTGTAGTAGGCGTTTCATACAGCAGTACGTTTGCTGTGTTTCTTGTTGCTGATATTGCAGCCTTGCCGCCCTTTCTATGGTCCTGATGCCTATCTAAAGGACTTGGCGCAAAAACTATGTCGGCTGCGGCTTTTTGGATTTCTTTTTCTATCCAAGAAACCGTTTCTACGTCGTCAGTTACTTGTCCGTCCTTGAACCCTGCATAGACAAAAGTTGCACCTATAACTGCACATGCGGCCTCAGATGCCCTTAGCCTAACCTCCTTGTTTCCACCATTTTCACCTCCAGTTAATAGAAGAATTTTGACGTTTGCTTTCTTTTTCCTGTATAAAGCTAACGTGCCAAAACATCCGCTCTCAACGTCATCAGGGTGACAACCAATCGTTACTATTGAAACCATTTATTTCCTGTTCACCTCGAAGAATTAATAATCCTCCCATTGATTTCTTCTATTTAGATGACCCTTTTTAACCGAATATTGTTAAATTAACTATTATACTAAGAAAGATAGGTATGAAAGCCCATTTATTGGATTGCGTTTGCCCTGTTTTTTGAAAGTACGTATTTGTCGGTTGCTTCTTCTACAAAGCCTGCATTTGAGTTCACGTAAGTCGCTTCGCACTTTAAACAAAGGCTGGCCTGTTTTGCTTGCTACTTCTTCGGGAGTAAATGCGTCGTTTTTAAGTGACTTAGTCTGGCCATTTCGGATGTAGTTGGTTTTTCCGTCTACTGAAATACATGACATATTATCAGGTCTCGGGAGTTTTTTCTTGCATGTTTCATTAACACCGTAATATGTTATCTTTCTCCTCGAAAAGCGAGGATTTTTTATTTCCTATCATATAGAGGTTTCCAACACTATTCCAGACAAATACGTCTGGCAAAGCTTTTGCTATAGAAAACATTCCTCTCCAACCTGTACAATGCATGGGCACTACAAGTTTAGGGAATA
>JAAZFA010000381.1 GCA_012511995.1 Thermoproteota archaeon
CCTGCACAGTACCATGTTACTGGTTGCCCTGCTGAGATGCCTCCACCTATGGATACGTGGTTTATTCCAGAATTGTTATTGTTTGTGAGCGCTGTTGCGTTGTATTCTTCAGCATTGTTTAAATAGAAGTGGACTTCTCCGTCTCCGCCGCCTTGTATAGCCTTGAGTTCAACTAGATACCATGTATCTTCTTCCACTGTTCGCGGTGAGGTATAATTATAGAGTTGACTATTGTTGCTAAATGAAAGTCGCCAGTACGCTGCATCGTTTTCACAAACTACATTTAGACTGCACACAGAGTTTTCTGGCCCAAAGTTAGTTTCAATACCTGAATTGTACATGCCGCCTGCACCAATATAACTATAGTCTGTGGTAGGTAGATTATCAAAGAATACGTACCAACGCCAGTAAAGTGAAGTATAGTTCTGGTCTAACCACTTGTATAGGTAACCCCAGCACTCGTTTGTTGCATACGATGTGGCGCATTTCAGCATTTGATTTTCAACTGATAGGTTTACAGCAGCAGTAGTAGTATTTGTCCACGCAGAAAAGTTGCCTGACTCGAAATTACCGTTAAAAACTATGTAGGAAGCGGGGTCAGGCGTCGGCATTGGGGTAGGCGTTGGAATGGAAGTTGCCGTAGGTTCAGGAGTCGGGGTAGACGGCGATGAAGAAGAGGAGCTACTAGAACTTGAACTTGATGTAAATGGTTTTTTAGTAGGCGTCGGTGATGGGGTGGGTTCTGGTGTAGGGGTAACAGTTGTTTCGGGTGCAGGTGTGGGTGAAACTGGTGGTTCAGTATTGGAATTAGATGTTAACATTCCTGAGTTAAGTGTGACTACAGCAACAGCAACGATTAGTATGGCAATGATTGCTGAAGCTAAAACTTTTTGTTTTTTCTGCATAATAAAACCTTCTAAAAAGTATGTTTTAGTTTAGAAGTTGATACCAAGCCTTCACTTGTCCTAGAAGAAAAAAGCAATTACTTGCTTATTATAGTATGTGACTGTGACTTGCCTATAGCAAACGCTCACTACTCTTTTACAATAAACCGGAAGCTACCGTCCTTGGGATAATAAATAATATTTTGGGTAGCTTGCACTTCAGAAAATTCCTTATACTTGCCCTTATACTCGAGTACTTTGTCTTCGATTTCTTGTTTTAGTCGAGCCCATTCTTCTTCGCTATTACAAGTCAATTTCAACTCAGCCAGCAACTCTCTTTTAGAATGCGTACCGACCATTTTTCGACGGAGCGCGCCACCAGCCATTTTACGGTAGCTGTAGCCCTTATACAAATAGGGGGCGCCTGCAAAACCCATACCTCTTAAAGCCTCTGCGACAGTGTTAGGAAGCACATTCCAATCTGGATAAGCTAAGAACTCGTAAGATTCAGGGACATCACCTTTTCTTTTCGGCTTGGGGGTCTTCCAAACCCAAGGGGAATGATCAGGAAACTTGGGGGTCTCCAAGTTAGCGCTCAATTTTTCAGGTTCTGGCTGAGCTGTGGATTTTACCATGCCTCTCTGTGGTTCAAACACGTCACCCATCCTAAGAAGATAACGAAGAGCACCCTGGTCAGGAACCATAGCGGTATCCACCATCCCTAAACCGCTCACGTGCTGCTCCTTTTGAATCCACTTCAATGTATCTTTCGCTCGGTCAGAGAGAGATTTTTCAGACATACAGAACCACCTAAATTTATTTTTACACTAAAGCTTTTTGCAGAAATATTATCTAAAAGTTTCCTTTGTGACGCTTAAAATAAAAATAGAAATACAATTTTGTACAAAAAAACACCAAACAAAATTATTTCACTACGTTAATATAGTTTAACAAGTAACAAAAATTACAATTTAGCACTAAAAAGTAGTTAATTTGAAACAGTCGCTAACTCTATATATATGGTTTAACGGTAAGTATTTATATCAGCAATAAACAAAGAGAGATATTGATAGTTGTCTAGGAAAAAGACTATAAGAGATATACTTGGCAGAACTGGCTCTTTTCAGAGTCGCTTGAGCCTTATATTTCCCTACTACTCGACCGTCCCCTTCTTAGGCAACTATCGCTTTAGCCTTCCTACCGCAAGTTAGATATTTAAAAATTGTTGACACAAACTTGGCTATCGGCTTGGTCAGAGTTGTTTTAAAAAAAATCAAAGATAATTAAAAATGATAGTAAAAATGCAAAAGAGCGCTTGCCCCAAATAAAAATAGTCGGTCAATAGTTTGACGTATTAAATTAGTAATGAATGTGACATTTGCTATCTTTACTGAGCCTATTAGGATTTAACCCATGCATGATGTAGAATAACTTTATTTCAAAAGGACATAAGTCATTGACTGTTTAGTAAAGCTGACTGCTTTACGCATTTCCTATTCTTGCCTATGCCTCGGCTAACTACGTCAATACCAAAACATTTTATTTGCTGAGAAGTCGAACAGTCTAAACATTTCTTTGTAACTGCCCTAACTATAACCACTACCAATCAAACATTATTGAACACCCTCTTTCTGGTAATTTAAGTTTCGCCATGTAGTATACACAAATTACTCGGATCGACATTTGAGAAGACTTTTATTACTTCCATCTTAGTTTAGTCCTATGGCACTACAAGCCTTAACAAGCACACTTCGATCCAAAAGGTTCTGGGTTTGGCAGATCGGCGGCGCAGCAATCTATGCTATCCCAGTTACGATTAGACTTGTAACGGGCAATGTCATATTACCCTTTCTGGGTTTGCTTGAAACTCCATGGGTAGGTCATATGGTACCTGCCAACCTTGTCGAAAAGATACTGGTTAATGGATTCTTTCCGGGTGCAGCAGGTGCAATAGCAGGTGAAATCTTTTTCACCAACTTTAATAGAGGGACACCGACAAGTAGTCGTCGAAAATATGTGTACCGCTTAACAGGAGCACTGTTTTATGCTACTATTTTCTCGCTTTTCCAATTATTCGGTTACATGGCAAATATTGTCGCTTCGTATGGTAGTAATCTCTTTGAATACCCAGGAGTTTATCCGCTAAATACCCTCTTAGCGTCGTTGTCAATTTTCACCCCGACCATTGTTTGCTACTTAAAAAACAAAGCGACCAATACGTACCATAAGTTTAAACGTTAACTATATCATCAAGTTATTATTCTCTTTTAGCAATTGTTTTAGCTATGTCATTTCATGTAAGACGTAAAGACAGAGAAATCACAGACGCATCTGAAATACGAAAAGTCCTAAAGGCAACCAAATACGTCACCGTCGCTTTTTGCATGAACAATGAACCGTATCTTGTCTCACTTAGTCACGGCTTTGATGCACAACACACTTGCATCTATTTCCACTGTGCATCTGAGGGCAAAAAACTCGTCTACGCACAGGCAAACAACCGCGTTTGGGGACAAACAGTACTCGATTACGATGCTACTGACGAATGTGACTCTGCATATACGTCGGTTCATTTTAGCGGCAAAATCGTTTTTCTAACAGATCCAAAAGAGAAATGGCATGCACTCAAAATTCTTGTGCGCCAAACTTCAAATACTCCTGAAGAAAAACTAGCCAAAGTTAAACCTGAGAAACTTTTGAAAACAACAATTGGCAGAATAGACATAACATACATGACTGGTAAAAGACATGAAATTTCGCCCACACGTTAACTGTTTCTGGAAATAATTTTAAATCAAACAATGCAGCTAACCAACTGGAAAGTAAATGCTTAGCAAACTGTCCTCACGCTTTACAAAAACCGCGGCTATTCTCGTAATGCTTTTCGTTGTTGCCTTTGTCGTTTATTGGGTTACAGGCCCAGGACATGCAACATATTACAACTATTATGTACGTTTAGCAGATGCCTTTCTTCAGGGTCGATTGTACTTGCTAGATAACCCAAGCTGGCTAAACGAACTCGTACCCCACCCTTCCGGTATAGGATACTATGTTGTTTATCCACCCTTTCCAGCTATCCTAATGGCACCTATTGTGGCAGTTTTTGGGTTAGAACTCAATCAAACTCTATTTGGTTTATTCTTCGCGGCAGCTACCGTTCCTCTGGCGTATCTTGTCGCCAAATCAGCATTAGTAAAGATGCAATACCAAACCGAATCAAAGAGGACATACGTTTGGTTTGCAGTACTATTCGGGTTCAGTACCATATTCTGGTATCTCTCAAGCATTGGGTCTGTCTGGCTTATCGCACAAGTCATATCAACATTTTTCATGCTATTTGCACTCTATGAATGTTTAAACAAGAATCGACCAATTCTTGTTGGTTTGCTTGTTGGTGCATCCTTCTGGTGTAGACTACCAACGGCATTGGGAATTTTCTTTTTTGCAGCACTATCGATTTTTCAACAGCCAAATTCAGAATTAAAAAACAAGTTCAGGTCTGCATTACCCTACCTTGTCAAATTAGCAGTTGGAATGGGTGTATTTGTACTCCTAAACTTTGCCTACAACTATGCACGTTATGGCACTGTGTTTGACGTTGGTTACTGGATGATTCCTGGGCTTATGGATGAACCATGGTTTAGGCATGGACACTTTAGTTTACTTTATATAACTGATAATTTGCAGCCATTCTTACTGGGATTACCCATGCTAACTTCAACAGCGCCATACATTCAATTCCCAATGAGTGGTATGGCCATCTGGTTTACCTC
>JAAZFA010000052.1 GCA_012511995.1 Thermoproteota archaeon
ACAAAAACCCGCATCGAGGAAATCAAACCTCAAAAAGCTCAAGAAGACTCGCCGATCCAGGGCTTCTTCTAATACCTTTTTTAAAGCATCCACACATTGGAACCGTGTATCAATTTTTTTTTAAATAATTATAAAAGGAGAATTCACCGTATGATGGTTTATGAACAAAATCGTTTCAGGTACTGCTCATAGCATTATACATTTTACAAACAGAAGTCTAATTAAAAACCTACTAGTTATCTCATTTTGTGTTTTGTTTTTCTTTGTGCAAGTATTTTTCCCTTATCAATATTATGTTTCAGCTCAGATAGATAATTCAGACTTTCAAGTGGGGATCCATTATGTTTTTGAACAGGATGAAGAAAATCAAATATTCAATGAAGTAGAACGGATTCACAAGTTAGGTTTTAAAGTAATTAGAATAACGATGGAATGTGATCCTAACCCCCTTGATTACAACAACATCCAGAATAGAAGGAACGACATCTTTTTTTCAGCGGTAAATAGTTATGGTTTAGATGTAGCTTTAGTTATTAAAAACCTCGAGAGCACATCTAAGGTTGATTATTATCTTAGTCGCTGGGGAAACTACCTTAGATATATTCAAATCTTTAACGAACCGGAATTGTCCTCAACATGGTCATTAGGAGCTATGTTCACCGACGATGAAGTGACCTCAAAATTCAATATTATGTATGGAATTATCGAATCACATGACCTAGATGTCGAATATTATACTAATTTTGGCATAGGCTATATTCTTCGAAGTAACATTCCAATCGAGTTGGCACCGAAACTGAACTTTGTTGGCTTAGATGTCTTCATGGATGCTTTTTTAGTAACTTCACCGCATTTTATACAGAACCTACAAAAAATAACTAATCGTGACGTAATAATTTCAGAGTTTGGAATGTCAACTACTGACCAACAAGTTAGAAGTGAATTTATTATTAAAGGGCTTGACCTTTTTAAAAACATGGGGCTGCCTGGGTGTTGGCTTGTCTATTGGAACAGCGCCTATGACAGTTACGGCATAAGGAATACAGAAACAGAAACCAAGGTAGGAGAATGGATTGCTGCAAATACTAACAAAATTATTTAACGTATTGCAAGGTTTGCGCCTATGGATGAAACTTTTATTTCAGGGTGTAATCTTAACGGTTCTCTTGATTGCCGTGCAGGTGAGTTTAGAGGGGTCACGTGGAGGTTTTATGGCTTTTTTGCCACCCTTGGGCTTTTTCTTTTTAATGTTTGCAACCTATCTAATACAGCCAATCGTTATTGGTGTAATTAATATTTTTATTATCAATGTCCTTTATAGAACAAGGGGGTGGCAAGTGGGTTTCTGGCTAAATGGTATCTTTCTTTTGTTGGCTTTCTCAACGATTAACCTTATTTTGGAAACTGTGTTAGGTGTGCCATTTGCAGTTGTGGCGGTGCTTGATATAGTGGTATTTGCGTTACCGTTTGGCTGTATAGCCCGTTTTAGTAATGGAGGATGGAATAAACCAATAAATTGAACATAATAACTAGCTTTTAATTGAATAGTTTTACTTCCAAATATTTTTTAGGCTCACCTAAACCTTTATATGATCTAATAGAGATTTAGGCCTATCTAAAATACAAAAGGCGAGATCAATGAAACAAAAATCCACCCAAGACTACCTAAAAACCATTTACAGCTTATCCAAAAACGACAAGTTAGTCAGCACCACAAAAATCAGCCAAAAACTGGACATAACCCCTGCATCTGTCACAGGGATGCTCAAAAAACTCGCCGAAGAAGACTATATTAAATATGAGCCATACAAAGGCAGCACACTTACTCAAAAAGGACTCCGAGAAGCAAAGAAAGTCATACGCAAACATAGGCTCTTAGAAACTTTCCTGGCAGATGTCCTACATATTGGTAAAGAGAAAGTACACAAAGAAGCCTGCAAACTAGAACATGCATTATCAGATGAAGCAGAAGAGTCACTCTGTCGATTCCTCAAACATCCAGACATCTGCAGCGACGATGGTAAGACCATCCCCGCATGTAATCTACCATTTGCCAACTGTGAAGAATGTATAAACTTGCACGCACAAGGCTTAGAAGAAGTTGGAAAACGTAAAGAAAATCTTCTTGCCCTAAGCGAACTCAAACAAGGGCAAACAGGCAAAATACAGTTCATTCGAGGCGGTCACACAATTCTTCAACGCCTCTTAGACATGGGATTGACCCCGGGCACAAAAATCACTCTGTTAAAAACAGCTCCATTCGAAGGACCGATCGAAATCTTTGTTCGAGGTTCTAAATTAGCTCTCGGCAGAGGCATAGCATCCAAAGTCTTCGTTGACCCTGCAACAGAATAATCTTGAGATGATAAAATATATTCACAAAAAATAAAGATAAAAAATCAGCTAAAAACGCGAAGCACTTAACAATAGCTCTAGCTGGGAATGCGAATGTTGGAAAAAGTGTAATATTTAACCACCTCACAGGGTCAAACCAGATCATCGGTAATTGGCCAGGTAAAACGGTGGAACGGGCCGAGGGTACATTGAGCTTTGAAGGCTATGAAATCACTGTCATTGATTTACCAGGCATCTATTCATTTTCTACCTTTTCCATGGAAGAAATGGTCTCCAGAGATTATATTGCGTTAGAGAAACCAGATGTTGTATTAAACATCGTTGACGCATCGGTATTAGAACGTAACCTTTTCTTCACCTTGCAGTTGCTAGAGATGAACGCCCCATTAGTTTTGGTTCTGAACCAGTGGGATGTCGCTAAAAGTAAGGGCATAATCATTGACAAAGACAAACTTCAAGAAATGCTGGGTGTACCTGTGGTGTTTGCAACGGCAACTCGTGGCGAAGGCATCTATGAAGCCGCTAAAGAAGCTGTTAAGATTGCTACTAGTAAACCCAAATCTAAGCATTTAAAGTATCGAAAAGTTCTTGAAGAAAAGGTCGAGAAGTTACAGCAGGAAATCGAAAAGCAGAACTTGGGGATACAGTATCCAGCGCGTTGGGTAGCGATTAAGTTACTAGAGGGTGACCGCGAGATCATAAAGATCGTTTCTGAGAAATCACCAGAAACCATTAACGCCTCAAATACCATCGGGGCCGAATTGCAAAAAAGCTGCCAAGAGCCATGCTTCTCAGTCATCGCATCTGAACGTTATGCACTTGCCAGTTCAGTTGCTGCTTCAGCTACACAACAAAACGAGGTATGGAATACATTCTCAGACAAACTCGAATGGTTAACAACACACCGCATACTAGGTTACTTAACTTCAGCGGCAGTAATCTTTGGGTTGCTACTCTGGACATTCTTTGTGGGTAACGAACTCTCGTCACTTGTCACCGATGCATTGGACAGTATCTACACCGTTGATCCAGTGCTTTCCTCAACGCAACCTATCTTAAGCATCATTCTCAATGGCATCTGGGGAGGCATCGCCGCAGGCCTAACGCTTATCATTCCCTTTGTCATCCCTTTTTACCTGCTTCTCGCAGCAATTGAAGATTCAGGCTTACTTACCCGAGTTGCCTTCATGATGGATAGCGCAATGCACAAAATAGGTCTTCACGGCAAAGCGCTCATCCCAATCATCTTAGGTTACGGGTGCAACGTCCCAGCAATCCACAGCTGCAAAATCATGGAAACGCGCCGAGAACGTCTACTTGCAGCATTTGCAATTACATTTGCACCTTGCTCTGCAAGAACTATCATACTATTCGGTATGGTTGGGCTGTTCGTCGGCATCCACTGGGCACTCCTACTCTATATCGTAGATATCATTGTGATCTTTGCTATGGGGCGTATAGCAATGAAAGCGGTACCTGGGAAATCAACTGGGTTAATTATGGAGATGAGTAGTTTCAAATGGCCTTCCTTTAAAGTGGTAACAAAACAGACGTGGGCACGAACTAAATCCATTATTTACGTGGTGTTTCCCATCTATATTGTGGGGAGCGCATTAATCCAAATATTGTATGCACTTGATCTACTAACGCCTATAAGTAACGTAATGACCCCGCTAACTGAGTGGTGGCTTGGATTACCGGCTTTTGCGGGTATACTATTAATCTTGGGTACTGTCCGTAAAGAACTCATCATGGTAGGTGCAGTAGCAATTCTGGGAACAACTAACCTACTCGTCGGCTTTACCCCAGTGCAGTTGGTGGTAATGGCACTCGTTGCAATGCTCTATATACCATGCATCGCTACTGTAGCTATCTTGGGTAAAGAATTCGGTTGGAAAGCAACCACAGTAATAACTGCTGCAAATATCAGCGTTGCCTTGATAGCGGGCGGTTTGGCATTCCGGTTGCTGTCTCTGTTTGGGATATAAGTCCACTTTTCTTTTTTTGCTCCTTCAAAAATTACATTAGAACATAACTACTGTTGTTAAGGTAGACCAACGCCAGAGTAATAGATATGACTAAAACTACTGACTTTAAAGCTCAGAAGAAGCAACAAAAAATTCAAGCCT
>JAAZFA010000382.1 GCA_012511995.1 Thermoproteota archaeon
ACAATAGCAGTAAAACACCTAAAAAAACATCCATGGATAACTAAACCCCTCGGATTGACTACTACACTAGACAGAACAACTGTTGGCAGATGGTGGAGACTGTTATCTGAGCGTTCTAGAAACATTTAGCGAACAAACTATAAAAAATGAATTATGTACATCCCTATCATTTATTTAAAATGAAACTTGTCTGATTTTATCATTTCTTTTACTATTTACACTTATCTATTCAGGCTTTAAAAAAAACCATAAATCCATAACCAGCATACTCCTTTTTGGTTTGCTTTCATCTGTTTGAAAAAACAAGACAAACCAAAACCAATTGATACAAAAAACACCCCAATCAACGCAAAAGCTCCTACTCACGATTTGTATGTTACTTATGGACTTATGGAAAAAAACAAAGTACATGCTCCCGTTGACGAGTATAGTTACGGTTATGAGCGCTCTGTCATGTTTGGAAAAGCAAAGACACAGTGACTAAGAGCTCAAGGGGTAAATGAGGTTGGTCGGTTGCTTTTGAGGAATCATCTTTCGTTGATTGACTCGATAAAGTTGCAGATTGATCGTGTGATGAAACTAATAGGGATAAGGCTTGTATTGATGAAAATGTTTGTTTGTTTCTTAGCTTAACTGATGGGTGTTTACACTGGCGTAGCTGACTTGTTTTGAGATGGGTCTATTGGGGGTTTTTCTGATTGTAAGAAGCTTATTTCTTGGGCTGAGTTGGTCGCTTAGTGTGCATCAGTCGGGAATGCAGAGTCTTATGGTCTGATTATGAAGCTGGGTTTACTATTTTGAGGTGGGTACTTGTTGAGGATGTGGGGGAGGTATGATGAACGGCTAAGAGTTTTTTATGAGTGTGTGGTTAAGCGTCATGGAGATTAGAGAACGGTTGTAGTTGTTGCTTGTAAGGTGTTAAAGGTTGTGTAGTTTATGTTGACGCGACAGAAGGCTTTTTGAGAATGCTGGTTTGAGGCGTTATGGGAAAAGCTAAAGAGTATTAAGATACAAAAAAGATAGTTTGGTATTCGGGTAGGGTTGTCGTCGGCTTGGAGCGATAAGTCTTTCATGAGAGTAGTCAACGTTGCCTGGCTTAACGGGCGGTTATTTTGGAGTTAACTGTTTTATTGTTTTTTCTTTTTATGAGGATGAGCCCGAGTTTCTTCAGTCCATATTGACGTATGTTGGGAGGACGAATGAGGGCGAGAAACCATGTGGCGAATTTATTATTCATTAAGACAATTAGTCTATGGCGTGGTTGCTATAGCATTCAATAAGCCAGCGACACTATAGAATTATCCTGCAATGGGTAATAGAAGGGTATACTGTCTAACTTTAGTTATACATAGACTTGAGGATATGCATTACCAAAACGCTTAATTCGCTAACCTCATCCGCGCTCTTTCTGGTATAAAAAACGAGTGACAAAATGAAAATTTTCACAAATCTTAAAAACGAAGACAAATATTATATTGTAAACATTCTGTTGAGGATGAATTTTGAAAAAAGCACCACCTACACTCCATCTAACAAACGAACAACTCAGAGTAATCGTTGAAACCTCTCAGGATGGTATTAACCTACTCGACCTCAAAACGGGGATTTACAGCTACTTAAACCCAGCCCAAATTGCTCTCATGGGATTTGGCGAAGAAATACAAGGAATATCTGCTCAAGACATCTATGAACGTATACACCCTGACGACCGGCACATATCCTTTGAGCAGCAAAAGGAAGTTGCATCCGGCAAAGTAACATCTAAACCTGTTGAGTACCGTTGGAAAGTAAATTCAGGGGAATACCGCTGGTTTAGTGATAAACGTAGGCTTGTCAGAGACAAAAAAGGGCAACCAGTAGCTTTAATCGGGACAATAAGGGATATAACAAAACATAAGAAGGTTGAACAAGCCTTAAAGGCAAGTCATATGCGTTTTAACTCTATTTTTAAAAGTAGTCTTAGTGGTGTTTTACTCGTTGACCTTGATGGTAGAGTTTGTAGAGTTAACCCTACAGCCCAACGTATGATAGGTTTAAGAGAGGATGAACTAATAGAAAAAGGCATAAAAAGCATCTTTGTTCAAGAGGAAATGCTTGCTGAAGCACTTAAAGAACGTAGCAAAACTGATAAAGCCGTGGTAGAGTTAGCAATGAAACGTAAGGATGGCTTAGTTTTCCCTGTTGAAGTCATTTCGAATACTTTCACCGACGCTGATGGCTCTTCTAAAACGGTCTTAATTTTTAGAGATATAACAAAGCGAAAGAAATCAGAAGAAGAACTTAAGAAAAGTATGGAACGCCAGTCGTTTCTACTCAAGCTAAGTGACACGTTGCGGCCACTATCCGATGCCAACTCTATCAAGGACGCCACCACATATCTGCTCACATACCACTTGGGAGCATCGCAAACAAGCTACAGTGAATACGATAAGGATTCTATCGTAATCCATAGAGAGACGATCCATGGTGAGACCAGACCCAAAGTAGAGGTATGTCACAATGATTTTCCGATCCCAGAGGCGATACTGCGGTCAGGTAATTGTTTAGTAATTTCTGATGTGATGTCTTATCCTGAATTAACTGAAGCTGAACGGACACGTTTGATTGCACACGATATGTGGGCTATTATTTCTATTCCACTTGTTAGAGAAAATAAAACCGTTGCTGTACTTACCGTTAGGCAGTCAACCCCGCGTGTATGGACTCCGTTTGAAGTCGATCTGGTTCGTGAAACTGCTCAAGTTACTTGGGCTATGGTGGAACGTGCAAGGGTTGAAGATGAGCTTAAGCGAGCACAATCTAAGTTGCAAGAATACGCTGTTGGGCTTGAAAAACAGGTTGAAGAACGCTCAAAGCAACTAGCTGTTGAGCGCGAACGATTCTTCAATATGTTGGAGAATATGCCGGTAATGGTTTGTCTAATTACACAAGACCATAAGATTCTTTTTGCTAACCGTATGTTTAGGGAAAAGTTTGGTACCCCGAAAGGTGAATGTTGCTATGAGTTTGTAGGTTGTGTTAGCCACCCATGTGTTAACTGTGAAAGCCTTATTCCGTTGGAGACAGGAAAACCTCACCATTGGACTGCAAAATTCTCTAATGGAATGATTGTTGATGCACATGATTTCCCATTCATCGATGTTGATGGAACAAAGATGATTTTAGAGGCTGATGTTGATATAACTGACCGCATTAATTTGCAAAGACAATTACAAGAAAATGAGCGCTTAGCGGCTATTGGTGCGACCGCAGGTATGGTTGGGCATGATATACGTAACCCCTTGCAAGCAATAATTGGGGATGTCTATTTGTTAAAAGACAATTTGATATCTATACCAGACATGCCTATCAAGAGAGATTTTGCCGAAAGTTTGAATGACATAGAGAAAAACATCAGCTACATTAACAAGATTGTTGCTGACTTACAGGACTTTTCAAGACCACTAAACCCTCAAGTGAAAGAATTAAACCTCTATGAACTGGTAATAGAGGTTTTCAAAAACATTGCTATACCCGAAAACATAAACCCTTCAATAGAGATAGATTCAAAATTATACCTAAAAACAGACCCAACTTTATTCACTCGCATTTTTACAAACCTTGTTATTAACGCAATTCAGGCTATGCCTGAAGGCGGAAAACTTTTGATGACAGCCATAAAGAAAAGAAACCACATATTTCTCTCAGTTGAAGACACAGGCGTAGGTATACCCGAAAACGTTAAAACCAAATTGTTTACTCCAATGACAACTACAAAAGCCAAAGGGCAAGGATTAGGGTTGGCTGCAGCTAAGCGCTTAGTAGAAGCATTAAAAGGCACTATAACTTTTGAGAGCCAAGAGGGAAAAGGAACTAAATTCATAGTAGAATTACCAATTTACTAGTTTTTGCTTTTTAAGAATTTGTAAGAATTCAGGTTAACCAAATTAGCTCTATCCTTTGAGGGGAACTAGCGGGCAACTTCTACCGCTAAACAACAATACTCATACTCTCTATTACTTAATCGATTTAACAATCCAAACTGTAAACAAAATAAGAAAAATTAAAAGACACAAAAACCCAGCCTATAACATAAATACCCAAGATTACACCGAATGGATACCAATGGGAATTACCGCGGCCTGAGAATTCAAATTAATGGAGACAAACTCAGTTATTTATGGGATGTTTAACAAGAAAAACTTTTACGTTAGAAGAACTTACCGTAAGAAAACCAAAGCTAACTGTGGCAGACATTTGGGGATAGGCATCAACCACGGGGTCGATGGTTCAAAAGCGTACACAAAATCGTTTAGTGATACAGTGAAAGTTGCTCCCAAAGAAGGTCGAGTGCTTGCTTTCTCTTCAAAACACCCAAGAAAGCCTGCGAAGCCATAAAGAATTTAAGGTAAAAAAAATGTCAACCTATCGTAAGCCCAAAAAAAGTGACATTACAAAATGGTTAATTTTCATAGGAATCTACGTTGCAACAATTACACTCACATCCTTCCTATTACTTGGTGCTTACTGGTATGTTTGGTTCGTGCTGGTAGCAGGCGGGTTGTTCATCCTTGTCTTGTGGCATAAAAAATCCACCGCCCACCATTGCCCAGTATGCGGCGATGAATTTGAAATAACCTGCCTAACCAACCTTTTTAGCCCCCACGGCGTAACTAAAGAAGACGACGGCTGGACTTACCTAAAATGCCCCCAATGCAAAAATAGAGCAAAAATGAAAATCCTAGTTAAAGAAAACAAGAAAAATCATACAACTCACAACTAAACTAGAAAAACTGAACTTTCCAAATTTCATACAACCGACTCATAACCAAAACCTATGTAATTATTAGATTGTTATTCTAACCAGTTTCTGGATTTCATCAT
>JAAZFA010000383.1 GCA_012511995.1 Thermoproteota archaeon
TCTTTAAGGAAGTTTTCAAAGGTTATATCACCCAAAGTTTCTCGCATCAATTCACTTGTTTCTAATTCGTCAAGTGCTTCCTTGAGGTTCTCTGGTAAGGAAACAATACCGCGACGTTTTCGTTCTTCATAACTCATATGATAAACATTTAGCTCGATTGCCTCACCTGGATCAATGTTGTTTTTTATTCCGTCTAAACCAGTGGCTAGCAGAACTGCGAATTGAAGGTAGGGGTTGCCTGCACCGTCAGGACAACGAATTTCGCATCTGGCAGCGCTCTTTCTCCCTCCAAAGTTGGGTACACGGATTAGGGGGCTGCGGTTCTTGTGTGCCCAAGCTAGATACACTGGTGCCTCGTAACCTGGCACTAGTCGCTTGTAACTGTTTGGCCAGGAGTTTAGAACAGCAGCCATTTTGCGTCCATGTACTAATTGACCGCCGATGTAGTTACGTGCAATGTCTGATAAGTATCCCCGCTGTGCATCATCTGCATAGAAAAGGTTTTGAGTTATCTCGGTGTTCCAGAGGCTCATATGAACATGCATACCACTTCCATTGATACCTTGAAAGGGTTTTGGCATGTAAGTGGTTACATAGCTGTTACGTGCTGCTACGACTTTACCGCACATTTTTAAAGTAATTGCACGGTCGGCTGTTTCGAGGGCTTCGCCGTATTTGAAATCGATTTCATTTTGGCCCAAGGCTACTTCATGGTGACTAATTTCGATATCAATGCCAAATGCTTGTGCATAATCTGCGATTTCACGTCGAAGGTCATCAGTAACATCACCGGGGTGTGCGTCGAAATATCCGGCTAAATCGATCGGTCGTGGTAAGCCACCGTTTTCACTTTCTTTAACAATGAAGAATTCTAGTTCGGGGGCACAGATGAAGGTGTAGCCGGCTTGGGCTGCTTTTTTTATTGCCCGTTCTAGGATGTATCGGGGGTCACCTTCAAAACGTGTGTTTTGGGGTGTATAAACATCGCAGATGAGTCTTGCAGATGCTTTTTCTTTTGGTCTCCATGGCAAAAGTGCAAATGTGCTTGGGTCTGGGTAGAGAATCATATCTGATTCTTCGACTGGTCGGTATCCTGTGATTGAGGAGCCGTCAAATGATTGGCCGCTTTCAAAGATGCTTTCTATGTTTTTAACGCTTACTGCTAAGTTTTTGAGAAAACCGTTTATATCAGTGAATTGTAACCTGATAAATTTTATTTCGTGTTCTTGTATTTGTTGGATTACTTTAGTAACTTGTTCTTTCCATGCCGAGTTTTTAAAATTTTTCATAATTTTCCCCTAACCGGTTTGGCTTATTCTGCATGTGTTATGGAAAAAACACTGATTGTAAATATATTTAAGGATATCGGCGCAAATTCATGGATGAATGTTCACATTAATTTTAAATTTATGAATAAATGTTTGGTCATGTGGCTAGGGTTATTGACGAGAAAACAATGATTTTATAAAACAAATTGTGTGTGTTTAGTTGATGGTGGTTTTTTCTGTCGTTTAATTGTTATTTTTAA
>JAAZFA010000053.1 GCA_012511995.1 Thermoproteota archaeon
CCTCGATGTATTGCACCAACTCCAGTAACGTTTCTTCGCCCTCTCTTCTAACCACGATATCTAGCTCTGGACACTCTTCAAGAGCATGCTTATCCCAGAAAGTTACATGCGAACCACCTGCTATAATGACACATTTAGGGCAGGTCTCGCGGGCTATCTTGATTAATTTTAATCCTGTCTTGTAAGTTAAGGTTGATGAAGTAACACCGACGATATCAGGTTTACGCTTCGCTATTTCGCTTCGAAATTCCTCAAGCGACAGGTTGAGCACTTGGCAATCAATCACGTCTACTTTATAGTTGTTTTTTTCCAAAACAGCAGCTAAATACCCCACACCAAGCAATGCAAAAGGCATATGCATAGCTGCACCGGCTGGAGCAGCGGGGTTAACCAGAGTTATGTGTGGCTTCATTTCTTTCACTATTATTCTGCAAAAAGGTGGTACTTAATGCTTAAACATTTCGCCTAAAACCCTTCAACCTAAAAAGCACGTGGAATGAGTAGCTCAGGCTTGCTATTGGAGTTATCGAATTCTTATCCAGTATTTTGAATAAACAAAAGCGCCATGAGTGATTCTGATGGGCAAAATCCCCGATGTAGAGATAAATTAAGATGTAAACATTTTTTGCTTTTGCACTATCTGGCTGTGAGCCTTCTTGGCTTTCTGGTTTATTCTTTAGTTAAAACACCTCAATGGATTAAACGGTTTGAAAAAGATTCTTGCGAAAGTTAACCGAATTCTTTCAAAGTTAGGGCTTAGAAATTTGGTTTTGCAGGAGATGCATCCAAATGTGTTTGGAAAAGATTAACATTGACCAAACGAGCTTAAATAATAAAAAGGTCGCTAATAAAGTCAGCTATCAGCTATTTTATCTTTTGCAATAAGTTTTTCAAGCCGTTTTATCCCTTCAATGTTCCTGTTTTTCGTAATACATGGAATAGCGGATCCTATATTACTATAGGGCAGATTAAAAAAGAAATAGAATGGACTCCTCACTAAGCAAAACTTCAGAAAAGCGGTAGTATGGGGAATAACAGGGGGAATAGTCTGGTGCGCCTATACTTACTTCGCTTTTGGAGCTGGAGTGTCACTTTCACCTCTATGGCTACTCCAAATAGTCATTGCTCCGCCTGTTTGTTTTTTTGGTAATGAGCCCATTTCAAGAATTCTTTTTCAGGAACTGGCTTCACCCTAGACTACAATTAACCTTTGGTAAACCGATTGGTTTGGTTGTCTCATCCTTAGCATTTACTTTTTGGCATTTTTTTCCGCCGCTTGAGAGTTCTTCAACGACTATGTTGCAAATTAGCCCGCCGAGCTATACCAACTATTTTGGCAGCCACACCCTATTTGACTATATTTACCAGCATACAAGAAACATAGTAGCTCCTTGGATAGCGCATGCTTTAGGAGAAGGCGTTCTTGCGTTAATTGGAATGATGAATTTCATTCAATATACTCTTAGGCTTCAGGGTTTAAATTCTAATCGAACATACCCATCGGGTATACGGGCGTCGATCCGACAAAACATGTCGAAAAGAAACCTTCAAAATTTCGCCGTCCACAAATTTCTTGCACAACAAACAAAGTATGCAGCCCCAAGAAGCAGCAAAAGTATTAATTTAACTGATTTAACTGATACAATTGTAGCTGATACAATTGGCGTGATTTCTGTGATAACCATGGAGATGCAAACCTATTTTTGTGACCGCCTAACCCCTAAGGGATACGTTTGTCCCTGATGCAGAAATAAAATTATTTATAAAATGCCGAGGGTTTCTACACAAGATATACTACGATATTCCTAAATATTTTTCTTGATTTGACTTACTTTTCACAAATAATTTTAGTTATAATCCATTTGATGATTAGAAATCAAGTCTTAATAAAAAATTGTTTGGTTTTGTTTGTTGCTTTGACACGTCTCATGTTTCTTAAAGATTACATTTATTATGGAAAAAATTTTAAGTAACCTTGTTGATGTTTTAAAGAATATCGTTGTCGATATTAACCAAAACCTTTGGTTCTTAACAATTAACGCTGTGGTAGGGGAAGAAATACGGGAATTAAGTCTAGTTTCATGATTGCTCTTCGGTCAGTGCTGAGGCGTAAAACCAAAAATCTGAGCGCTATTTTAGCTATTACACTGGGTGTTACGTTACTCGTGGGTATTCAGATCACTACCGATACTTTAGAAAACGCGTTTACTACGAGTCTTCTTCAGCGCGAGGGCGAAGTTGACTTTACAGTTGCCAGTTCCTCTGCAACTGGGTTTCTTTCTTCTGCTGACCAAGTAAACATCAGTAAACTGGTGCCAGATGCAATGGGAATTATGCCAGAGCTTAACACATATGGTCCGCTGCTTATTGGGTCACAGTTCGATGACCGAGCTAAACTTGTTGGGGTACCAGCTGATTTTCCAGAGGCGTTTGGCGCCTTTTATGATTGGCAGACAGGCGAAAAAATTGATCCAGCCTCAGTTTTAGCAAGTAACACAAGTGTGTTGCTTTCGAGTAAAATGGCTGAAAAACTAGGTATAAATGAAGAAACTGATTTGCCGTTTAATGTAAAAACAGAATTCTCAAACTTAACCGCAACAGTTCAGCCTCTACCCAGAATTCCAAATGGCAACTGGACCATAGATACAAACACCACCACAGCCCAATATGTGCTGAATAGTTCTTCAGCTAATCTTTCTGTTAAAGTGGTTCCAGTAAACTTTGTTGGCGCAGTAACACTCTACACTATCAATGCGCCACGGATCAGTTTGGCTGACTACGAATACATCAATATAACAGCGTTAGGATCAAATAATACTGCAGTAATTTTTGGAATGGGACTAGATGACGGCTCAACAGTTACAGTAGCCAACATGACAACAATTGACCAGTTAAATGCATTAGAGTTTGATTTGTCACCTTACTCTGAACGCAGCCTCAGAGGAGACGCATTCATTGTTTTAATGAGCACGAATGGGACGCAAGCAGAAATCGAGATTGCTGACATCAAATTTGAAACAACAACCCCAATCACAACTTATACTGTCTCAACTGAAAGCGTAGACCTGCAGGTTGTCTCCATTTTTGATTCTAAACGCCCAGGCATAGGTTCACAATACTCAGGTGTAGTCTTTAAGCTGGAGCATTTACAACAGTGGCTAAGCCTAAATGATCCAAACCAGAAAACTGATATTGTTTCAACTTTTTTGGTTGCACTAAAAACTGACCACTTCATATCTGAAATTGATGAAAACTATTTGAAAGCTGAGGTTGACAGGGTTAAAGAAGGAGTTCCAGAAAAACTGGATCCTGATACAGGTGAAAAAGAAAAAATCTACACTGTATCCTCTGCCCGCTTAACCTTCTTTAGCATTGCCAGAATAATCATGACTATCCTCTCCACTATGCTGACTGCCCTGGGTCTTCTAATCATGATAACCGGGGTTTTGCTCATCACTAATGTTCAGCTTATGAATGTGGAGGATCGCGAATTCCAAACCGGAGTACTACGTGCTGTAGGAGAGAACCGCAGAGGCATAACCCGCATCATGCTAATTGAGAACGTATTTCAAGGTATGGTAGGCGGAGTCTTGGGTTTATTCGGAGGTTTGGGTTTCGGTCAAATCGTAGCCAGCTATCTTGTCAGCCTGTTTGGGACAGGAGAAATGAGTGTACAGCCCGTAGTCTCCCAACAAGTAGTTATCCTATCAGTGCTGGCAGGAGTCGCACTTGGAGTGGTAACTGGCGTGTTGCCTGCTATACGTGCTTCAAGAGTAAACATTGTCGAAGCACTACGGGGCATCAAAATAG
>JAAZFA010000384.1 GCA_012511995.1 Thermoproteota archaeon
ATCGCTGGTTTTCTACTTGAAAGAAGGTAACTATTGGTTCATAACCAAAATATTTAAACTAAATATTTACTGTATTTGGCAACAAGAAGTTAGTGGTGTATAGATGCATAGTGCAATAGAATTAAATGCTGTAAGCAAACAATACAATGAAATAATAGCTGTAAACAACGTCAATTTAACAATTCCCACAGCTGAAATTTTTGGTCTCCTTGGTCCTAACGGTTCAGGAAAATCCACTACACTTAAAATGCTAATGGGATTAGTCCAACCCACTGCAGGTCAAGTTACTGTTTTAGGCATAGATGTACAAAAAGATCCCGTTGCAGTAAAACGACAGGTCGGTTATGTACCCGAATCACCGGATGTCTATGAATTTTTAACAGGGATCGAATATCTTGATTTTATCGGCGACATTTATGGGGTCAAACCAGCTGAGAAGCAACAACGTATAACTGAATACTTAAGAGCTCTACAACTTGACGGCAGAGAGGGCGATATGATAAACAGCTACTCTGATGGTATGAAAAAGAAAATCAGCCTCATATCCGCTTTTCTGCACAAACCCAAACTCTTAATCCTTGACGAGCCACTAAATGCTCTTGACCCTCGCAGTGCAAGAATTGTTAAAGATTACCTTCAATCTCTAAAAGCCCAAGGTGTCACCACTATACTTTCAACACATGTATTAGAAATTGCTGAGGCTGTTTGCGACCAAATAGGCATCATGTATCAAGGCAGCATCTTGGCGCTGGGTAATATGGCTGAGTTAAGACAGAAAGCAAGTTTACCAAGTTCAGGCTTAGAAGATATATTCCTCAAATTAACCGGCACAGGCGACTTAAGACCCGTTGTTGAGGAATTACTCAAATGAATTGGAAAAACGTTCTCTATCTGCTACGTGTTGAACGTAAATCTGGTAGATTAGTTCGCGGCGCAAAAAAAACTCATTATCAAGAGAGAGGAATCAAAGCCTATTGGCCATACTGGGTAGCCGTGATTATAGGTATTGCTGGAGGTTTCCTAGCTGATTGGCTTGCTACCCTCGTATTCTCTGATCCTGAGATTTTCGCTACTATGCCAGGACTTACCCTTAGTGATGTAACATTGGGTTTCTTCATTTCAATGCCTACTTTCATACTGATTCTAAGTTTGGTATTTACGATGTTTCAACAGATTCAACTTAGCGGAGTTAAGAAAGCTACTCAGGTTATGTATTGGTTGCCAATAACTTGGGAGGAAAATACTATGGCGTCTATTTTGGCTAACTTGTTTGGGTTGCCATTAGCCTTAGCTGCAGGTTTTGCCGCTGGATCGATTGTATTTGGGGCTCTAAACAATTTAGTAGTTGCTGCGTTGATTGCGGCACTAGGAATGTTTGCGGCTGCTTTTATGGGAAGTGCACTTACAGAGATTGTTCGGGTATTGCAGGTCCGCTTTGTTGGTGCAGTGTATAAGTCAAGTGGTCGAGCTGCCATCTACATTAGATTGATTGGATCTTTGATATTTTTTATTGCTTTCTATGTCATCTATTTGGCACTTATCACTGGAAATGGAGTGGTGACTTTTTTTACAACCCTTTCTACTTTCCAGACTTCTATTTGGTATGTTCCGTTTGTTTGGATAGGTATAGCTCTCTACTACATCTTTAACGTGGAAGTAGTCCTTGCGTTGGTGTTCGTTGCTGCAACCGCTTTGTTCATTACCGGGCTTTTCTATCTGGCAGTTTATCTGAATCAACGCTTTGGACTCTATGAACCACCAGCAATTCGAGTTCAAACAAGCGGAGTTTACATGCCTAAAACGGGATTACTTGGAAAACTCGGTTTCACTACAGTAGAAGCAGCAATAATACGCAAAGATGCTAAGTCGTTTACTCGACGCAGGGAACTGATGGGTATATTCATCATACCCATCGTATTTACCATCGTTTCGATCTTTAATTCAATCAATATTTCAAATACCGGTGCTTCAGGAGAAATTGATTTGCTCTTCCAACCGATGATTTTCATATTCCCCGCAGCCATCATGGCCATGTCAGTTGGAAATATGCTAATTGGCCAAGAAGGTCAAGCTATGTGGCGAATCTATGTTTCTCCTGTTACAGCTAAAAATTTAGTTAAGAGCAAGTACGCCTTCTTAGTGACGGTCTCTTTAATCACTTTAATAGTTACTGGAATCGTTGGTATACTCTTCTTCCAACCATCGATGAATCTTATCATAGCCGCTTTCGCAGAAACAATCTTTTTAGTCTTTGCATTAGGCGCTATCGGTTTAGCCTTCGGTTTTAAAGGAGCAGACTTCACTGAAAGTAGGAAACCGAGAATGATTCGCCAAGAATGGTCACTGATTAGCTTTGTAGTTTGTATCGTTGCAGGATTAGTGATACTCGCACCATTGATTCCCTATGTAATTGTAAGTATTGCACCTGCAACCATTCCACTACCAGCCTTTGGTACAGCAGAGTTAGCAATTTTGTTGTTAATTAGCGGTATCATTTCAGCTGTGTTTACGACGATCTTTTACAAGATTAATTTAGCTTATGCATCAGAACTTTTGCGTAAAGCCGAAAATTAATAAAACTTGAATATTCCAAGCACCCAACTATTTTTTTCTATGAGTCCATAAGTTACATACAAGTTGTTTGAGTTGTGGCTTTTTGCGCAGTTGGGGTATTTTTTTCTGTCAATTGATTTTGGTCTGTCTTGTTCTTTTAAACTGACAAAAGCAAACCAAAAAAATGTATGCTATTTATGAATTTATGGTTTTTTTATCATTTTCTTTACAATACCATCATCTTTAAATGCTAATACCGTGTTATCGTTAACTCGCTTGGGGATTCCCATTGGGAAATGAAGGAAAAGGAACAATATTTAGACGAAAAGACGACCGTTATTTACTGTACTTACCCGTTAAAGTTGTCGATGACAGCATGTTTCCGTTAAAATGTGATGGTTCTATGCCAGTTAAAGTAAAATTCAAACCTAACGGCGGTAAGCTAATAATAGAAAAATGGGTCGAAGAATAGTTTTTCTTAAACTTTTTATGCAATTCCACAACAACAAACCTCATAGCTCCGAAAAAAGTTAGAAGCAGTGAATAAGCAGCAAGTCTACCGTAAGTTCATGTTTTACCGTTAATACTGATTGTTTTCTCTCTTTTTCTGCTCTTTCTCTCGAATCAACTTCTTGTGGAGCTCGAGACCTTCCATTCTTTTCTTTTTAGTTTTAGTCATCCAACAACCTCTAATGTGAATTCCTAAAGTGCCAGTTTTTCTTAAAAACCAACGTTTTCCATCGTAGTAATTAACGAAGGCTCAAAATTTACTTATTAATTCTACTGACAGAATTTTTTTTAATAATGTTTTATTCAAAGAAGGTTAGAAAAGGTTAGAAACACCTTTAATTTCGCCATTTGCCTTTACTATATTTAAAAAAAAATAACGATTTCTTGTAGTGACCAAGTGACAACAAATATAGCGTTTTATTCTCAAGAATAACAAATATTTTACCACTAATATTCCATGTTGGTGAGTGGAGTATATCGGTAGTTTTGTACCTAACTTTATTAGCGTCTTTTAGGTTAATTGATATTGCGGTCTATCAGACATGGCTTTTTTCAACATAATCGATTTGCTTCAAAGTGTGTTTTTTGGGACTGTTGGTGAATCGACTTGGCTACACATTCCCGCAGTCGTGTTAAGAGTAATAATCCTTTACATGTTTGCTTTTTTGCTTCTGCGGTTAATGGGAAAGAGACAAAATAAGCAACTAACAATGTTTGATGCCGTAGTTATTGTAATCTTGGGTGATTTAATTGGAACACCAACTATAGATTTTCAGATACCTTTGTTATTTGCAATGTTTGCCTTAACAGTTTTTATAACTATTGAAAGGGGCTTCATAATTCTTATTCAACATAGTGAACGACTCTCAGAAATAATCGAGAGTAAACCATCGATGATAATAGAAAATGGAAAAATTAACGCTAAACTTTTACACAAAGAAAAAATGGGTATAGGTGAGCTTTACGCTAGTTTAAGGTTAAAGGGAATTAAAAATTTAGGCGATGTTGAGAAAGCGTATCTTGAAGACTCAGGTGAAATTAGCATATTTAAAAACAAAAGGGCTTCAAAAGGTTTGTCGATATTTCCTACTAAGCAAGGGGCTCCTCCTCATCATAATATAGGCGAAAGCGTTCCTGCAACACAGGGGTATTTTTGTTGGTACTGTGGAGAGAAAAACACTTTTAATACACCTGGTAAGTTTACGCTCTGCAGTAGATGTGGCGGAAAGGAATGGGTTTCACCAGATAACGATTAGCGACTAACTTAGCAAATAACTCCATGAACTTATTTTTAAAATATAACTTGGGTCAAAAAGACAAAAAGTTGACGAAACATTTATTTTACAAACTTTACATTTATTTTATAACTATCTCATTAATGGATTATCAAAAAGGGTTTTCCCTCAGTTAACCTAATTGCAAGTCTAGATAGATTTAAAACTGTTTAAATTGAATTGGTCGAAAAAATGTTTAAAGCCTACTCTTCATGCACTAAAAACCGTATTGCATATCTAAGTACTTATCCACCAAATGAATGTGGAATAGCAACTTTCACAAAAAATATTGTAGAATCCGTTGATAAACTTGGTACGTTTAATCCTTCAGTAATAATTGCGATACATGGAAAAGAGGAATTGTACAATTATGACCAAAGAGTCAAATGGGTAATTATCCGCGATAACATTAGCTCTTACGTTAAAGTCGCAGAACAGGTTAATGCCTCAAAAGTTGATGTTATTAATCTTCAACATGAATTTGGACTTTATGGTGGAGATTTTGGAGAGTATATTCTTCATTTTCTGGATACTGTAGAGAAGCCAGTTGTAACTACTCTACATACTGTGAATGAGAACATTGACCCCCGAGCGATTGTGGTCCTCAAAAAAATTGTTAAAATAAGTGCTGCAGTTGTTGTTATAGCTAGCCCTGCAATTAAGATTTTAGAAAAGCAAGGTATCCTCCCAAAAATGAAAGCCGTAATCCCTCATGGGTGTCCAGAAATTAATCCCTTTTCAAGTAACGCTGCAAAAGAGTCCTTAGGTTTAGACGGTCGCCTTGTGATGACAACTTTTGGGTTGTTGAGCAGAGGTAAAGGAATTGAATATGCAATCGAAGCGTTGCCACAAGTAGTTGACAGAGAACCCACGTTAGTTTACCTTGTAATAGGTGAAACCCATCCTCAAGTACGAAAGCAAGAGGGAGAAAGATATCGAAATAAACTAGTAAAGCTGGTTGAAGACTTGGGTTTGGAAGAACATGTTCGATTCCAAAACCGTTATCTTACAAAGAGGGAACTAATAAAATGTTTGCAAGCTACCGACATCTATATACACCATACATTTGCCCCAACCAGATTAGTAGCGGAACACTTGCGTATGCAGTAGGTGCTGGAACCGCTATAATTTCAACGCCTTATCTTCACGCTAAAGAAGTCCTGTCAGATAATCGCGGCTTGTTTGCTAACTTTGAGGACCCATACTCAATCGCAAATTGCATAAAAAAATTATTAGATGAAAACATAAGAAAAGAGATGTCGAGAAAAAACTATGAATACAGTAGACGATTTACATGGCCAAATATAGCAATGGAATATTCAAAGCTCTATAATAAAGTCTCAATTCCAAAGAAAAAGACAACGATTAAACCAAAAAAAGAGAGGCCCTTACTTGAATTTGCCCTGCATACGACTAGATTACCTTAAAGCACTAACTGACGATACAGGCATTATTCAACATTCTAAATTTTCTACCCAAAATAGAAAAGAAGGCTATACAACAGACGACAATGCAAGAGCATTAATAGTAGCAACAAGATGTTATTCTACCGATAAACACCCCGCGATACAACAAATAATTGATCGCTATCTAAGTTTTATATATTACATGCAAAAAAAGGATGGTAAGTTAAGTAATTTTTTAAGTTATGATCGAAGAATAATGGATTGTCTAGATTCTGAAGATTGCACTGGTCGCACCATCTGGGCTTGTGGGACTTGTGTAAACTCTGAGTTAGATTCTAATAGACGAAACCTAGCCAAAGAGATATTCGACAAAGCATTACCCTGTAGTTTCAATTTTAAGTCGTTAAGGGCAATAGCCTATGCAATATTAGGCTTGCAACAATATCTTCAAGCATTTCCTGCGGATAAAAACATAATCCCTAATGCTAAGGTACTGGCAGATTACTTAATTGATAGGTATCGTATTACGTCCTTTGATAGTTGGAACTGGTTTGAAGATTATGTTACTTATGCAAATGCTAGGATACCCCATGCATTATTTGCTGCTTATGATTTTACAAAACATCAAAAGTACATGGATGTAGGTCTTGAATCATTGGAATTTTTATTAAAAGTTCAACTAATAGATGGAAAATTTATTCCTATAGGTAGCAATGGCTGGTATTTGAGAGGGAAAAAACGAGCGCTTTATGATCAGCAACCTATAGAAGCCGCTTCCACTATTGAGGCACTAGATGAAGCGTTAAGGCTAACCAAGAACAGACGGTACCAAGAGACGATAAAAAGAGTGTTTGAATGGTTTTTCGGGAAAAACTCTATGGGTGTAACGGTTTATGATGCTAAGACTGGCGCATGTTATGATGGAATAACAGTGGATGGACTCAACTTGAATCAGGGCGCTGAATCCATGATATCCTACCTTTTAGCTAGAATAAAAATGGAAAACTACCTCTGAGCAAAACGCTATTTCTCTCGCTCTATACATGAGCTCTTGATATAATAAGGATTCATTCATCACCTTTTTATTAGAAAAAACATACTCTATATTGATGCGATATGAAAGAATTAAAAATAACCAGTCCTGCCTTTGAGCATAACCAAACAATCCCCGTTAAATATACCAGTCAAGGAGTAAACCCACCTCTCTCAATCAGTGGCATACCCGAAAACACAAAAAGTCTCACCCTAATAGTCGACGACCCCGACGCCCCTAATGGTACATTTGATCACTGGATTGTCTACAATATCACACCGCAACAAAAGCAGATAGCTGAACAAAGTGTCCCAGGCACTACAGGTTTAAACAGTGACCAAGGACATGACTACATAGGACCCTGTCCACCGCCAGGGAAACCCCACAGGTATTTTTTTAAAGTCTACGCGTTAGATACGATGCTAAATGTTGATCCTAAGTCAACCAAAGAAGACATTGAAAATGCAATGAAGAGTCATATTTTGGCAAAGGGACAGCTTATCGGC
>JAAZFA010000385.1 GCA_012511995.1 Thermoproteota archaeon
AAAAAAATTGTCAAAACTTGTCCTAAAGTGTAGTATTAAGTATCTCTTGTTTAATAAGAGATAACTTGGTTAGGAGGTGAAAAATTGAAAAAGAATTCAATTGTTTGCCTAATCCTTGTCGGCATTTTGCTTTCCCCTTTTCTACTAATCAGACCAGCAACTGCAGAAGAACCTTGGTACCAAAACATTTCAGTCCACGACGCGAAACAAATGATAGAGAATACACCTAACGTAGTAATTATAGATGTCAGAAACCAAAGCGAGTATGACTTAGGTCACCTTTATGGCGCACAGTTAATACCCTTAAATGCACTTGAAAACAGAACAATCCCAGTAGAGATAGCGCAACCATCAACAAATGACACTTTTATGTTCAGTGTGTACCAACAAATAATGACCAGTTTCAACCTGTCGGCACACATCAACGATCCAGTAATAGTATACTGTAAAGCTGGATCTAGAAGTGCACCAGCATGTGAACTATTGGCAGAACATGGCTTCACACAAGTCTACAATATGATAGGCGGTATAACTGAATGGATGCAAGCCGGTTATCCAATATACACTCCGTATCATCATGTAAGTGTAGACGTAACTGACGGTGAAACAACAACGGACATAAAACCATGGCTTTTGTACACGTCTACCTGTACTACCTGCCAAAACCAAAGCGAAACTTGCTCAACCACTACCTCGCCTCTAAATAGCACTGACACAATTATTCAACAAAGTGAAAACTATACACTTATACTTACTACAGTCGAAATTAATGGAACTATTCAAGAGTATCTAACGGAAAAAACCTTATTATGGCAACAGAATGAAACAGCGCCTGGCTTCAATAGGACAATGGCTCTAACTTCAATTATAACGACATCGCAGAACATAACTACGCAAGCTTACAGCATATACGATCAAGTTCAACATAACGACTATTTTATACTGATAAGCACATTGCTGAACACCTTTAGATGAAGCAACCTATAACCAATCAACCACACACATGGAGTACATGCCATCCGGGTCCAAACCAATCACAACAGTTGAAATAGTCGATTTCAACTCATCGGTAACGCTTTCACAATTGTTCCAAAGCCTGGCTGAAACTACTCATGACCTTGGAGATGTCTATGAGGCAAGCGAAGATTCTAGCTCAAACGTGTTTGCTGAACGGTATTACGCATTAGCTGATGAAGCTCAACTATTTTCGCGAACGATAGAGATGCAGCTATCAAACTATGACAAACCGATCTTGTTTAACAAAGCAGTCATTGAAGATGGCTTCTGGTGCGATTGGTGCCCGATCTGGTGTCCGGGCACTCAGATAATAATATGTGGAATAGCATGCTGGGCATAATGGGGTGCTGGTTGCTTGTTCTGCGCGTACTATGCTACACAAATGGAACTAGGTTGCATTCCGGGCTGTTTAGCGGTATGTATTCTTGAAGATCAAGGTCAACACCCAGGAGCACAGCCTCATTGGATAGCTGATGTTACTTCTGCAACATGGTATGGAAGCTCAGCATGCCATGTTTGGAATGAAAACAACATTCGAGGAAGTTATAGCGATGGTTCACTTGCCCAGATATACGCTGGCAACTTTGGCGACCAAACGGTAATCGTTGGTCATATGTCTGGCGATGCCCACGGCGATATATGGCTAACAGGCTATTCCGTTCCAGGCTACTACACCGATTATCAGGTTTGGGTATCATATGATGGCACAAATTGGGGAAGCAACCCGCTTTATACAGGTCAAATCTATGACTCTTCAACTACAGAACATGACTTTTACGGCGGCTACGCGGGCTCTAACTTTAGGTACATAGCAATAGTTTGTTACGACACTGGCTTGAGCTGCAACATGTTTGTTGACTGCGTTACAACTACAAATTAGACAATCGACTAAGACCTAAGAAAAACCTCTCTTTTTTTTAATTTAGTTCCTAAAATGTATGTTCTTCCAGCCACTTGCCCCATTTAGGTTGTCTGAACGATTGCCTTCTTCCGATATAATATCCTATAAGGCAACCAACAACAACAGCACTACTGAGATAACTCAAAAAGTACACTGCATCAAAACCAATAACTCGAAGCAAATTTGGACCGCCAGCAGAAACAGAGATAAAACTTGCAATAGGTGTCCCAAAAAATACGACTACAGCGCCTGCCGTACCTCCGCCTGCAATGTAAACGCCAGTGAATTTCTTCTTTGCTCTTAACTCAGGCGTCAGAGGATTATCCCGCAACCTATAACCTAGATAAGTTATTGCTATCATACCGACAAAGGTTACGGTACTCATGATTAGTATTGCGGAATCGACGTATCTTTGAGAGTAAAGGGCAAGAACAACAATGAAGAAAACGGCTTGGCTTAATCCGAGTGCAAGCCACAATCGTTTCTGTCTTTTTCTTTTAGCAGACAAGTTTTCTTGTTCGGGGAATTCTTCTAGAAGCTTTGAAGCTAATCTGCCCCTTTCACTAAGTGTATATTGACCTTCTTCATTCTTGCTTAGAAGGTCGCCGAGGATTTTTAGGTGATAATTAAGCAGTCCGGTACTAACAGTGTCTAACTTTTTTATCAAATCAGTGTAGCTCAGACTGCCGTTTTCATTTATCAGTACTATAATTTTTTGCCTATTGTCATCCTTTAATATTTTATAGAGAGAGGCAATCCCAGAGGTCATACGGTAAAATAGAGTGTTATTTAATTTTAGGCTTTTTGACAATTTTTTTAGTCAAAAGCGCTTAAATCTGTCCAACCTCCTCCTAAACAGGAGGATGAGATAATGTTTAGCAAAACAGATAGTGCTCAACCCGAGTTCTCAAATACGTCGCCAATTCAAAGTAAAAGCCGAAAAAAACTCTACGCTTTCAGTGGAGCCATAGCAATAATAGCCATTGTCTCCGCCCTTTTTGTTCCCCAAGCTGTAGGCACGTCATTAGAATTAGGCTTAAACTACACTGTTGGAGAAAAAATGACCTATCTAAGCACAAACACGGTCACCAACCAAATGACCAACACATCCATTAACGTGGAAACAAACACCTTATCGCAGACGTACAATTCAACGGGCGCCTATGCAATCTTGGACTTTGATGGCGAAACCTACACAATCAAACTTACCCTAACCTCAGAACTAAACGGAAAACCCCTCTCCATCCCCATAACAACAAACACCACCACAAAAACACAATACTACAACAACCTTCTACCCGCAGGGTCACCAGCATTCTTCCACAACACATCTGCTAACCCAACCCTTGAGACATACTTGGC
>JAAZFA010000386.1 GCA_012511995.1 Thermoproteota archaeon
CGATTTTCGACAAATTTGTCGAATGAAGTCGGGAGGCTAAATGCTATCAAGGATTGAAATGGATACATCATTTTCACCGATTTTAACTAGTTTTTGGTTCGAGAGGCTAATTTATTTAAAAAGATTGGAACCACTATTAATTGATTTGCGAGTCCAAACAAGAGAGGCGATAATCTAAAGTGTAGGGCAGCGAAACCATCCTAACATATTAAAAAAGTGGCAGGGGACTACGTCTAATCTGACAAAATGATTGTATGGTTGGTTTTCAGGTTTCCTAAACCCTCTTAAACAACAAAATGCAAAATACACTCGATGAAAACTAAAATTAACCTCAACACTTGGTCTCGGCGTGAGTACTACAACTTTTTTGGCAGTTATGATGACCCCTACTTTGGTGTAGTCGTCAATGTAGACTGCACAAAAGCATACAACTACTGTAAAAAGAACACGGTTTCTTTCTTTCTCTACTATACTTATCAATCTATCAAAGCACTAAACATGGTGGAAAATTTTCGCTATCGCATAATAGATGACGAAGTCTGGTTGTTTGATCGTGTGCACGCAAGCCCCGTGATAGCTCGAGAAGACCACACGTTTGGCTTTGCCACATTCGAATACACCGGTGACTTTGGCAGCTTTAAAGCAATAGCTGAGAAACAAATCGCTGAAGTTCAAACCTACACTGGGCTTTCCGTCGGTGAGCGCCCAAGAATGATAGATGTTGTCCACTATACTACGTTACCTTGGTTTAGCTTCACAGGGTTTAAACATGAGAAAAACATTCGCCATTTCGAGAGCATTCCCAAGCTTGCGTTTGGTAAATTCTTTGAGTCAGATGGCAAATTGATGATGCCCCATTCCATCAACGCAAACCATGGATTGGTGGATGCGTATCACATTGCTAAGTACTTGGAGTTTTTCCAAGAGAGTCTCGATAAAAATTAATGTCAAACAAAGTAGTTTCTTTGTTGTTTATGTTTAGGTTAGTTGTTGCCATTCAAAACTGTTTGTGACTTCCACGATAGTGGAGACAAACTAATTCATTGCAATATTGACGAAAACATTTTTTTGATCTTTCGACATACAAACGTCAGTTTACACATCAAATGACTTTAAACTCTGCGCTTCCCTTTGTCTTACAGAGGAAAACCGGATGCAGAAGAAAAAAAATCCGACACTAACACAGTTCAACGTTGGCATAAATTCCATAATGATAAAAGAGCTCTACGACGGAGCTCCAATTTCTGCATGCCAAGTTGATTTAATAGAAGTCAGCATCGCTGATTCAGGTGTCATGCAAAAAGGCGAAATAAACCAGAAGCGACTTGAAGAATTCGCTACTTTAAGCAACATTTATTCTGTGCATGGTCCCTTTTTGTATGACTGCTATGAAAACCAAGTTAACTGGGGACTCAAGAGTAACCGAAACTTTGAGATCATGGAGCAGGTCTTCAAAGTTGCAGATTACCTCGGCGCAAAATACATCGTTTTGCATGGTGATCAAGTGCAATCCGATTACCGTGAAGCTTTCCTAAATGTCATCGACAACTTTAAGCAACTCTCAAAGATGGCTGCTGATTATTCGATGATTCTGCTGCTAGAAAATGTACACAGGCAAAAAGATATTGACCGCGTAGGTGTGTTGCCCCATGAAGTTTCACAGGTTATTCAAGCAGTTAACGCTGAGAATTTAAAATTCTGTTTTGACATCGGACACGGCACCCTAACAGCTAACCAGTATGGATTTGACATCCTCGAATACGTCAAGACCCTTGCACCTCACCTTTGTCATATGCACATCCACGACAACCAAGGCACCCCAGAAGTAATCGACGAACAATTTGGAGACAAACATTTACCGCTTGGACAAGGAAAAGTCGAATACCAAAAAATCTTCCAAGCAATAGCTAATTTAGACGTTAAGAACATGGTTTTAGAGTTGCGGCCAAAAAATGGCAGAATCGCAGCAGAGAAAAGTATCTCTATACTGCGAGCTTTGCAGGGTAGCACTAAATAAACCTCTTCTAATTTTTACGTGAGTTTTTATGAGTTAAATAAGCGACTAACCCGCATGAAATTCATCTAGTTGTTTACTTCAAAATGCTACTTTTTTAAAAAACTATTTGGAAAAAACTTCTTATGCGTCTTTATCAAGTAGATGCTAAGAGAGAGGGAATCATGGTTAACTTCTCGTTTGACAAACGTGAAATAATATGCCTAACTGTGTTGCTCTTGGCTGCTTTTGCAGTTAGGCTTCTGCTGTTTCCGCTGCAGGGCTACGCGAACGATATGGGTACCTTCTCATATTGGTTTAACGCTGCCGCTAGCCAAGGTATACGGCCATTCTACACTTATGTGATGGAGAACGTGGGGTGGGTTGATTATCCCCCATTCAACGTTTACATCTTCTACGCTTTTGGCTCCTTAGCTCGAGCCTTCTCGAGTGTAGACATGTCTTTCTTTGTAAAGTTAGCTCCAACTGTCTTTGATGTAGCTACCTCTGGTGTTATCTACTTATTTTTACGCAAATACCTAACCCCGAAACAGACTATCATGGCAACCGCACTGTATGCGTTTAACCCCGCTATAATCTATAATGTCGCTGTCTGGGGTCAATTTGATGCCATCTACACCTTCGTTTTGTTGCTCTCAATGCTGCTGGCGCTAAAGCGTAAACCTGAAATGTCCGCGGTTGTCTTTGGCGTCGCTTTGCTCACAAAACCACAGGGCATAGCTTTACTGCCTCTTATCGCGGTGTTGATATTCAAAAAAGACGGTGTAAAACGATTATTTACTTCAATAGCTGCGTTTGCTGCAACCATATTTATCGTGATTTTACCGTTTGAATGGAGTAACCCCATTACTTTCCTTAGCGACATCTACTTTGGGGCATACGGCGGTTACCCATACACTTCAATTAACGCATTCAACTTCTGGGGAATATTTGGTCTCTGGATACCCGACGGAAACCTCTACATCCTCGGTTGGGCACTGTTTGGCGCCTTCGCAACATTCATAATGTATGTCTTCTACAAACGCTACAATGCTACAGGTGACAAACTTGCGATTCTAGCAGCGTTTATGTTGTTATTCGCATTCTTCATGCTACCCACAAGAATCCATGAACGATACCTGTTTCCAGCCCTCAGCATGCTAGTCTTGCTGATTCCATTCTCCAAAAAACTACGCCTCCTATTCATCACCCTAACAGCTACATTATTTGTTAACCAAGCCTACGTATTATATTACCTCAATATGAAAAACCCGTTCATTCCCAGTGGCGATTTAGTGGTTCTAGTGGTAAGTATTATCAATTTAGTACTGTTCCTCTATGCTTCAGTGTTAATGTGGGCTGAATTACGAGGACATCACTTAAAAAAAACAGCTAAATCATGCAAAAACAAAACCCAGCAACCTCAACCCAAACAAGGGAGCGGCCATAAGTGAACTTTAACTTAACAATAACCAAAACCGACATCATATC
>JAAZFA010000387.1 GCA_012511995.1 Thermoproteota archaeon
GTCTGAATTTTTTCCTCATTCTTCGTTAAATGCTCACCTTTCTTCTCCAATAATCTTGCTATTTTTTCTTCTTCTACTTTTAACAAACCAATATTATATGAATCGCATTTTGGACATTTCGGTTTATCAGGTAAATCTTTAATTCGTATTAGTTCCATGTAATTCCAACAATTTGTGCAAACAAAATTCCCCACCTCGTTAAGTAAACGGGCTTTAGCTGATTCAATCAATACAACACGCATTTGTTCAGGTGGGATCAAATCCGTTTTCATACTCACACGCTCAATACCAACACGTGCAACCGGTGTCACGTTGCCACTAGTTTCAACGACTTGTAAACGGGCATCACCTCTTTGTAGTCGCTTGAGAACCATTACTAATCCATCAGAATCTATATCTTTTGAAAACACTTCTTTGAGACCTTCTTCATAAATTGGGGTTCCTTCGAAGATAGTGATGAGTTTTTGAATGCTTACGTTGCTGAAGTCAGCCCACTTTTTGAGTGCTCCAAAACGACGTGCAACTTGTATGACTCTGCGTTTGAATAATCCGGTTTTTATGGTGGAGGTTGTTAGTGTACTGCGGATGTTTTGTTCTGGCAGGTCTATACTTTCATTAAGAATCTCAACGAGACGTTCAGCACTTATTGCCCCCATGGTTTGCAAAAAGATGCGGTAGGGATCATGTTGCACTAAAATACCGTGACCTAGTTTATCCGATAAAACCTGACCAAGGAACTGGGCTAAAGCTCTGTTAATTAGTGAGCCAAAATTTGAGTGGATAATAATGAATTCTGACCACTCCTCAACTACAATACGTTTAGGAGTAGGAACTGGAAAGCCGCTAAGCACCTGCTCTACCGTCTCAGTTAAAGCATTTAAAATGTCCTCTAAATTTGCAGGATATCGCTTTGAAAAGTCTCTGCTAATTTCTTCGGGAGTACTACCGCATTGCATTTTCTCTTCTACAAAACTGCGGATTTCCGCTACTTCTTGTGCAACTTCATATGGTACTGGTATTTCTTCACCAATCCAACTTGGAATAGAACCTGTTGGATCAACGACAGGGCGAACATAAACTTTGTCTTCAGCGACGTAAATTATTTGCCATGGACTCCCACGGATAATAAACTTTGTTCCTGTTTTGCCATATTCAGCCATGAATGCCTCATCTAAGACACCGACGGATGAGTCCGAAGTTTCATCGATGACTAAGAACTGTTTCTCTTCTGGAATCATTGAGAGGTTATCAAAATAATATTCAAAGAGCGCCTTTGTACGTTGAGGTTTTAGTACCACTTGATCTTCAAACGATGCCCAAGCTAGTCTGGGAAAGCGATGATGCATGTATTTGATAATTTTTTCTACATCTACAATTGTTAGTTTCTCAAATGGTGCTGCTTTGCGGCATATTTCAAGGATTTCTTTAAAGGTGAATCGCCTATTTTTTAGGAGTAACCCTGCGACTTGGTGAGTTAAGACATCGTAGGGTATTACAGGTATAGTGATCGGTTCAAGTTGTTCGCTTAGTGCTCTTCTTGCTATGACTAATGCTTCAAGAGTATCATCGGAGTCCATACCGACGACCAAGCCTTCCGACAGGCTACCGTATGTATGCCCAGCTCTACCAATTCGTTGAATTAGACGCGAAACCTGTCGCGGGCTCATGTATTGAATGACAAAGTCTACATGTCCAACGTCGATTCCCAGTTCAAGACTGCTTGTAGCGATTAAGCCTTTGACGTCCCCCCGTTTAAGTCCTGTTTCAGCGGCGATGCGGGAAGGTTTAGCGAGTGACCCATGATGTATAGCTATTGGAAAGCATATATCCCAGACTTTGAATCGAGATGCAAGAATTTCTGAAATGGATCTTGTATTAGTAAAGAGAAGCACCGATTTACGTCTGGTAATGTGATCTCGGATGATTCGTAATCTTGCGGCAACTT
This sequence comes from Thermoproteota archaeon, assembly GCA_012511995.1. Lineage (GTDB taxonomy): Archaea > Thermoproteota > Bathyarchaeia > Bathyarchaeales > Bathycorpusculaceae > Bathycorpusculum. Next base: position 1,946 of record JAAZFA010000387.1, read on the forward strand.
CTGGATGAGTATAGATTTTACCTGCAAATTGAAAGTCTTGTTCAGTAGGTTTAGGATAAATCACCTGCAGTTTCACCATCTTTGCCACTGATATCCTGACGATATCTATCGGGCGTTGTGTA
>JAAZFA010000388.1 GCA_012511995.1 Thermoproteota archaeon
AGAATTTTCTGAATTTCGTAAGGAAATATGTGTTGGTGATAGGATATCGACACCAGCTTTCTTGAAGTCGGTTAATATGTTATCAATGAGTTCGCTTTTTATTTCCACCATTCGATTCGGTTCATTTATGTAAGCGTTAATTTCATAGGTAATGTTGTAGGCTCCAAGGTCGCGTAACAGAACAAAAGGTGGCTTACGTTTCAGCAGAATTCCTTTGGTTCTACGTGCACTCTCAATAAGTAACTGTCGTGCATGGTCTTTATCGAGGTCATAACCTAGGGTTACCTGTACGTATAAAAGAACTTGTTTTAATGCACTTAAATTACGAATTTCTTTTCCCATAACGGTCAAATTAGGAATACTAATAATTTCATCTTTGATAGTTTTTATTCTAGTAAAGAATACACCAATTTCTACAACGTCGCCGGTACTTTCGCCTATTTGAACACGATCACCCACCTTAAACTCGTTTGTTCCATCCAGTATTGCAAAGCCTAATACGTTTCCCAATACGCTAGAAGAAAACAAACCCAAGATAAAAGTTACCATGATAACCAAGCCGTTACCTAGAAGATCAGCTACCCACGTACCAATAAACGAATAAGCCCAAATTAGAATGAGCCCTATAATCGCTATGATGTAAACTAAATAAGTTAGATAGGTAGTCAAGGATTTGTTTGTTTTTGCCATACGATCTGGGTCGCGCACAATTTTACCAACAGCAGGGGTTACAGACATAATAGTTGCAGGAATGATCATTTTTCTTGATAATGCTAAGAAGAACCAAATGATACCTGAGAATATGATTTTTTGCAAATATTCATAAATCAATGCTTCAGTTGTAGCATCACCGAAAAACGCAAATAAACCTAGTTTGCAGATTACTTCAAGCAGGATGAAGAGAATTATTATTGCACCAATCCTAATAGCCGCCCATCCGATGTATTCACTAATTATGGATGCACGGGTCTGGTGAACTTTCTGCAATGATAGCCCTCGGATGTTAGTGGTCTCGCAAACATTTAAGACTTTTCAGGCATTCAGGCTATAAAGCAAACGATATATCGATAATTTTATTTATACCACCGAGTTAATTGTTTACAGGAGACTTTTGGTCACTTGCTTACCCTAAACAAGACATCTATTCTAATCATAGACGATGACCAAACTATACTTCGAGCGTTTAGAAGGATCTTTCAAAGACGAGGGTACACTGTCACCGTGGCAGCAAAGGGTTCAGAAGCGATTGAGCAAATATGCAGTAAACATTTTGATGTGGCATTAATTGATTTCTGTTTGCCGGATATGGAGGGGTCAGAGCTTTTCTCTTTGATACAGCAGTCTTCAGCAAGTACTGTTAAGGTTATGCTTACGGGTAAGCAATTACCGGATAATTGCTCAAACGGTGCTGATGTCCTTTTAGGAAAACCTATTCAACCTGACAAACTCTTGGATATTATAGAAACTAAACTTAAAAACAGAAATATAGAGTAAGTTCGGAATTTTTTCCCGAGTATTCCGTTAGGTAACATAATTAGGATATTCTTTGAAGTATCAATTAACTAATAGTACTTTCCAGGTTTACTTAGCAGTTCTTTGATTGCAGAAAAATACAAGTTTTTCGACACCACACCAGTTACAGTGAATAATAACCTCATCCAAAGCTGCAAGCATTCATGTTGATATGTATGATTGAGCAGGCTATCTCAGAACAATTATCCGACGATATTACAGTACCACAATGTGGATATAAAAAGTCGCCGCTTTGATTAAATGCTGAAACAATTATTTTAAGTTGTTATCTGCTTGATTGTTTCCAATTTTTGCGCCTCATCCTCTTTTGCTTGAATCGTATTAAAGAATTATTCAGAATAGCACCAAATTAACACCAAATTATCCATTGATTATCACAAAAAAGCTCAGTTTAGTAATTCATGAATAAATACATGAAGAAACAATCTACCAATAATCGGAATCTTTTATAGGTAAAAACCGTTTTGAAGATTATGTGAAGTTATATGGCAGATTCAATTGAAAAAAGAGTACAATCAGCACTCAATGATATTCGCCCGCAAATTCAAATGGACGGTGGAGATGTAGAACTCGTAGCAATTGAAGGCTCGATTGTTAAAGTCCGACTGTTAGGACACTGTGCAGGTTGTCCAATGTCACAGATGACTCTTAAAAACGGCATTGAAGCACACATTAAGTCAGTAATACCCGAAATCCAAAGCGTCGAAGCGGTGCACTAAACAGCCCATTGCAAAACCAATTTTTTATTTTTTTAACTAACCATTGCTTGAGTGAAATCTATTAATCTTATCAAGAGTTGATTTTTGATATTGATTCTACCTTCATAAACCATTAAAATCTATCAAAACAAATAATGTAAATAGGTTAAAGAGGGAATGCACTGATGGCTCGCCCATTACACAATGCATAGCCACACAACTCTCAACCCTTGATTTATCAACCGCTATAGTAAGTCTATCAGAAATAGTAACGTAGCAACTCTAATGATATGCGACCGGTGGGTCGTAATAATATTTAATTGTAAAGTTCTCCCTTCCTTTAAGAAAAAGAGAGAGAAAAATGAGGGACCGGAGTACTATAGTTATCTGTCTACTATTGATGATAGCTTTTGTTCTACTATTGTATGGAATAAACGTCGGTGTGAACATAGGTGCGGAATGGTACAACGAAAAAGCTACACATGAGTGGCACATGAATAACTATTTTGTTATAGATGGTAAATATGCTTACAGTATATTTGGACTAACGACCTTAGCATTCGGTGGATTATGCACTGGGTTGGCCCTGTCTGTCTTTTGGACTCATAGAAAAACAATAAAGCAGGCGATTTTACACACTATTCCTTTCTTCGCGGGAATTATCCTATCAGGATTAGGATTCAATACACTCAATTTCATGTTAGGTAGTTTTTATTGGACCAATATGCAATATCCTCCGCCTGTAATTGTGCCGATTTTTGGTAGTGTAGATGTTTGGAATTTTTACTTTTTCTTGTTCGTCATTCCTTTATGGACAGGAGGACTTTTTTTCGGGGTAGCATTAGCGCATTATCTGTTTATCTATAGGCAGTATCAAGCAGGATCAATATATGCAGCTGAGAAAAAATTAGATCCCATGATACACATGAAAAAAGAGTATATTGCTGAATCAGCGGTTCTAAGCAGAAACTGGAATGATCAAAACATAAAAACTAATCAACCATCTAATTAGCCATTCCCATTGAAGCCATTTAGTGTGGTTTATTTTTCGTTTTTTGTTAACGACAATCTAATAAGCACAAATGTACTAACGAATATAGGGATACTGGAATTTGAAAGTTCTTTTCATTGAGCCACCTTAAGACATATAATTTGTCATTGGTGAATATGTACCATTCCCTTATGGAATTACTCAACTTGCCACCTACTTAGAGAGAAAAACAGAATGTCCAGACAAGAATTCTCGACTGCAATCTAGAAAAGTCTATTGGAAAAAATTAGAGAACGTATTGTCGCTCTTAATTCCGATGTAGTAATTTACGCATTATTGGCTACGTGCAATACCTATTCAGTGGTAAAAACCCTTGAGACCGTCAAACGTATGATACCAAATGCCCTCACCACTATATATGGAATACACTTTACCGCAACAACCCAAGACAGTCTTTAGCTTTACCCAGAAATTGATGTTATCGTTCGCAATGGGGGAGGACAGACTTTAGCTGAATTAGTGAGAGTGAAACAAAGTAGAATTGGATTCAGAGACGTTTTAAGCATCTTTTTTAGAGTTAAT
>JAAZFA010000389.1 GCA_012511995.1 Thermoproteota archaeon
GCCCCATACTGCTTAGCAGTTCTATCCAAAAGCAATAGTGCATTCTCTCTGGTAGGGCTCCAAATCTTAACTGAATCAGTAATGAATCTTGAATGGCTATCTCGATAGTTAATCATCCAAAAGTCGTCATCATCATACAGCCTAAAGTCGGTCTGTCAGGGAGATTATTGTTTTGCTCTCTTTTTTGGAAGCGTTTGGTTTTTCCAGGTTTTTGTAGGTGCAGTTATTGGGTGGTTTAGGCTTGCTTTGTATAGGGTTTTGTAAGCTTGGTTGTTGTGAGTGCTGTATTCTTTGTGTGGTAGGTGTCGTGTTATCTTTTTAGGTTTCCACTCATATTTTGTGTGTAGTTTTTTAATTTTGGTTTTAAGGTAGTTGTTTATTTTAGGTTCATTTGGGTGGTTTCTGGGTTTCTTTTGTGGGTTGCTATATTTTTGGGTTTATAGTGGTTTTACCGACAGTAAAACGTTTTTTGTTGATTTGGGCTTTTGAGCATATGTTTGTGGCATGTTTTACTATTTCTTTTTTGTTTGTCTGTGTCCTGAGTTTTTCCAATCTTTGTCCAACTAGTCACTATCCTGATTTTGGATGAGTGTAGCCTATTTAAAAGATAGAACAAACGTGTTAATAATGAGATGTGCAAGCATGTACAGTAATTATTTTACAGTTAGATCTTTTTGTTGGGTAACCCTGTAGCTGCAGTCACGGCACTCATAGTGCTGAATCGGTCCATTATAGGTTTGCTCCAACCTGGAGCACTAGACGTCTCCCATAGCAAGCCAGTGGTCGGTAGCTATAAACTATGGCGAAGTTTGGCGATGATTTGCAGCGTTGGTGCTGTGAGATGGAGGCAGAGCGGGTTGAAGACGAGGATGTCTGGTTTGTTCAAAGCCTTATTGTTGTTTGTGTAGACCCTGAGAAGAACTGTGGCAGGGTCTCCAAGAGTTCAACTTAGTAGATAGCTGTGAGGGGGATTTTTTTGTTGGTTTGGATTTGGTGCATACCAAAGATTACTGTTTCTTTTCAGTAGTTGAGCGGTTAAATGATAAGCTGTTGTTTGGGTGTCAAGATTTTCCGCCTACCAACTCTCTACATGTAGGTCATGGGTATCTCAAGGCACTGCATGAAGGAAACTAAGCATTATGTAGCTTATTATAGCGCTGGCGTGTTCACGGGTTAACTAAACAGGTGACTAAAAGTTTATCCGTTTATTTTGGTGTTGACGGGAGTCAAAAAGGAAGGATTTCAGTAAACCACTTATAATTAATCCCGTATATTCTTAACTATGAAAATACTGGTAACTATTTTTACGATGTTTCTTGTTTTATCAATGTTGACTGGTGTTTATGCTCAAGGTCAAGAGGTTATTTTAAGGGTGCAGCAATCATGGGAAACCTACGGTGTAGGCACCACCTGCATCTCTGGAGGTAACAACTTGTTTATAGAAGACGTTGATGGTGATGGGGTTGTGGAAATACTCACTGGCGGGTTTATGTATAAATCAGAAAACGGAACAATGGGTTCCATGTTAGCTCCACTGATGATTTGGAATTGGGATGGAATCGCCGTTACTTTAGAGCATAGCGGCAAATGGCCTGGAAGTATTAGATGCGTTTATGCCGCGGATTTAGATGGTGATGGAAAAGTTGAAATTATTACAGGAGGCACTTTTAGGAATCAAAATGAATCTGAGACTCGAACTTATAATTCTTTAAGAATTTGGAATTGGGATAATAACGATTTAACTCTAAGGGCTGATTATCATGGCATAGCCGTAAGTGCTGTCTCCGTATATGACTTGGATAATGATGGCGCGCTTGAGTTGATAACGACAGGTAGCCAGCAAGGCGCAGCTCAATTATGTGTATGGAAATTTAACACAGACCTGCAATTAATCAGCACAGTAGACCTTGACGAGGCCAACGTTGTTGTTACTAATTCTGTATATGTAGACGATTTAGACAATGATGGGAAAGCAGAGGTTGTTGTCGGAGGCTACTCTGGTTATCTAAACAACAGTAAAGGTCAAATTAGCATTTGGAATTGGAAAGATAATGGCTTCTCTCTTA
>JAAZFA010000390.1 GCA_012511995.1 Thermoproteota archaeon
AAATTTCGGGGTAAAATTAAGTAAGAAAAAGTCGCGGGTTAATTTTACCCGCGATCCTGTGATGTGGAAATCTAATCTGACACAAACACCCTAATTCCTACTCATATAGTTTGAGACGTAACAGTTTTCTACCCCCAAGCAATTAACTAGCTTATGGGTAATCTATCGTCCACTGTAGCAATCCCTGATAAAGGAAATATATGTACTTTGCTAACACGACCAACAACATCCCGTAACGTTTTAGCGTTCTCATAGCCACATTGACACCACTTCCGTTTAGGCTGCCTTAGTAAACATCTTCTTTTATCGTTTCTCATGTACAACTCGCCTAAATAGGACCGCTCCAGTTTTGCTAATCACTTGCTAATGAACTCCCCACAAACAGGCATAATTGGACGGACTGGGCAACACGTTAAAAAAGAAAAGTGCCAGCCAGATGGACATGCTGAAACTTAGTGACATTAGTGGAAAACATTCTTGTGTATCCACAGGGAAGAGTTTCTTCTCGAATTATTCTTGGCAGGTAATACCCAGGAATGGTCGAAATAATTTAATGATAAAACTATTACGGACGTGAGGAGGGGTCTTACGGTGTATTATGAAACAAGCTACTCAAATATGATTAACGAAGAACGGGAGCTATGGGAAGATTTAGCAAGAAATTCTTGTCGGCTTCTGGAAATCTTGTATTCTTGGGACGAAAACAATCATATGCTTGCTAAATACATAAACGTTCTATTTGGTTTCCGCAGTGCGACCCAAGATCATGACTATATAATTGGCATTAGGGACAAAGTATACAATAGTACCCAAGGGTACGTTGTAGACAAATTCTATCTTCAAAAGAAGATCAAAGACTACCTAGGCAACATCGACTCAACACTTGACTATCTTCACAAGTTTCTGAATCAGTTAAAAACTGAAAATAATAAAAAACTCTACGAGTTTGATAGAGAAAAGGAGAAATTTGCAGATCGAATAAACAACATGCGAAATGAAGTTATGCACGAAGGTGTTCCTTCTTTGAAGTTTGATACTGACTGGCGGCACACCACTAGCCAATGCCACGCCGATATCGCTGGTAGTACTACCGTTCACACAACTATATGGGTTAGATTCAATGATGATGAAAAGAATGATTGGCATGACTGTGGTGTTTTGATCTCGAACACATATCTTGATACGAAAAAGTTGATTGGTGCTATTACCGACAAATTGATCACACAAATAAGCGTCAGAAAATAGAACCGTTGTATTCGAGTATAACATCAATGATACTACCAATCTCGCAGGTGCCAAGCATAATTCTGCCTACAAACAACCACTACATCCATCAACACATCGTGGTCCGTAATAATGAGCAACGCTAATACCCTGTTCCACAAGGAAGTATATAAACAAGTAATTCCCCCCACCTTTACTAATCGTTTTCTCGGTATTCTACGATGTAGCTCGTGTGCGTCCGAGTGTTTTTGCTAATCATTTGCTAATGAACTCCCCACAAACAGGCATAATTGGACGGACTGGGCAACATGCCAAAAAAGAAAAGTGCCAGCTAGATGGATATGCTGACACTTGGCAGTACTAGGTGGAAAACGCCCCCAAGAATCCCACCTTCGGCACCAAATAAGTATGAAAACCCCATGATGGGGTTTTTTGTTTGACAGTGCTCTTCGCAAAGACGTGAGAAAA
>JAAZFA010000391.1 GCA_012511995.1 Thermoproteota archaeon
CATAGCTAACTCGGCACAGAATGCAGGGTAAGCCATGCCAAAAGGTGGAGAATTAACAATCGAAACAGGCTATATGAGAAAACAAATGATAGTTTCTGTGCAGGATACAGGCGGAGGTATACTCACTGGAGTGCAGGCTAAACTCTTTACACCTTTGATGACAACAAAGTCGAAGGGTCAAGGCTTCGGGTTTGCAGTGGTTAAGCGTATGACTGAAGCTATGGGTGGAAGGGTAACATTTGAAACAAAAGCAAATAGAGGAGCAAAGTTTACCCAAGTTTTCCAATTTAGGCATATTTCTTGAAACTGGCAGCTGCGTATCCGACGACGCTAGAGTGGTCGCCTGTTACGTCACCGCTTGTATGGTATGCCAGCAATTCAGCTTTGGCGCCGATACCCACTGCGTAGGTTATTAATACAGTTATCGGGGCATAACCGCACGCTGTAATATTTTTGGCTTCAACGGTATCATAGAAGCCTCTTGCGTTTAGTGCAACTACTTCTTTGAGCGCAGCTTGGTCTTTTGCGAACGCGGATTTTGCTGATTCATAATGGGTCATATCTGAGGAAGCAATAACGACGGTATTAGTGGCGTCAAGTGCTTCGATGAGAGCACGACCTATTTCGACGGCTGAATCGTAATCTTGCATCAAGAAGCAAATGGGAACAATCTTGAAACTATTACCATAGATGAACTGAAGAAATGGCAATTGAACCTCAAGCGAATGCTCATATCGGTGGGCAACATCGTCGATGTCAAGGATTCGGGTTTCTTGGATGATGTTATCGGTTAATTTAGTGTCGATTTCTATATTACCCAGCGGAGTTTGCCAAGTGCCTTCTCGCATAACTGAGAGGGCGCTACCATAACCCGTGTGGTTGGGTCCTAAAAGTACAACGGTATCGGGTTTCCCGTCTTGAGCTAAATTATAAAAAGCCGTTGCCGCCACGGGACCACTATACATGTATCCGGCGTGAGGGCAAATTAAACCGACTATTTTGCGGGGGCGGGTAGTTTTGTTGATGGTTGGGAGTTTTTGAGGTCCTAGTTTATGGAGGAAACAACTGGTAAGTTGTGCTCTGAGGTCTTCGGCGTTGCCTTCATAAAATTGAGACGCAACTATTGCTCGCCGAAGGTGAGGCAACCTTTTAGGGTTCCTCCTCCTCTTCGCGTGTGACTTTTGCTTCGAATTCTTCGATTGTTACTGCTGGGTCTTTGTCGGGTGCTATTTCGCCTCTTTCGCGAAGAACTTGTCTTGCAAGTAACCAGAAGATTACTGCGAGTGCACGGCGACCCTTGTTGTTTGTTGGGATGACTAGGTCTACGCCTGCAAATTCATTGTCTGTGCTGCAGAGAGCAACAATTGGAATGCCGACTGTGCTTGCTTCTTTGACTGCTTGGGCGTCTGCACGTGGGTCGCATACTACGATGACTTCGGGGTCAACTCTGTTTTGGTATTGAGGATTGCTTAGTTGACCGGGGATGAATCTTCCGATGAGTGGTGTTGCACCGGTTAGTTTGCAAAACATTTTTACGGGTTCGTGGGCGTATAAGCGTGTTGCCGCTATTGCTACTTTGGATTTTTCGTAGCGTGATAAGAATTTTGCTGTTGTGCGTATTCTGTCGTCTGTTTTTTTTACATCTAGGACAAATAAGCCGTCTGGCCTGACACGGTAGATGAATGATTCCATGTCGAGTGTTTTCATTCTTGTGCCTATGTGTATACCTGCAGAGAGCAGGGTGTCACGTGGTAGAAGGAGTGTTTCTTCTGGTGTGCTTTCTGGTGTGGTTTCTTCAACTTCTTCTATTTCTTCTTCTGGAGTTTCGCCTTCTTCTGTTACGGCTTGTTCTTCAGTGACTTGTTCAACGGTTTCTTCTTGAGAAGTGTCTATAGTTTGGTTTTGCTCCTCTGGTTGCGTTTCTTCCAGGTTTTCTGCGTTTTCTGTTGGTTGATTTTCTTTAACTTGATCTTCAGACATTCTTGCTCATCTTCTTTTTAGCGTATATTTAGGTCAGCCATTTTGGCTCTGTTGCCAAGGAATTGCTCAATCCTTATGAGTTCGTTGAGTTTGGCAATACGGGAACCCTCAACTATGCCGGTCTTGATGATTGGGCACTTGTAAGCTACAGCCAAATGTGCGATGTGCCAATCGCATGTGTCGCCTGACCTGTGTGACACGACAGGCACATAACCATTTTGGTGGGCTACCTCGATTGTTTCAGCTGCATCTGTTAGTGTGCCTATCTGGTTGACTTTGATGATGATTGCGTTTCCAGCGTTAATCTTAATTCCGTTATTTAACCTTTCAGTATTGGTTGTGAATAAATCATCGCCGCAAATTAAGCAATTCCTAGTTTTTTTGGTTAATTCTGCAAAACTATCATAGTCTTCTTCTTGGAAGGGATCTTCGACATAAGCTACGCGGTATTTTTCTATCAAACTGACCATGTATTCGAGTTGCTCTGCGGCGTCTCGTTTTATGCCTTCATTTTGATATATGTATTTTTCTTCTTTTGATTTCCAAAAGTTACTAGCAGCTACATCTATACCAAAGCCGCATTCAAAATCCATCTCGTTTCCTACTTCTTCGCAGGCTTTAGCTATTATTTCAAAGGCATCATCAGTGGAAATATTGGCAATCCATGCGCCTTCGTCGCTTTTGCCCCCATTGAAGGTGGGTGATTTCTTTTTTAGCGCATCACCGACTTTTTTGTGTATTTGAATGTTGGCGGTTTGAGCTTCAAGGAAGGTTTCTGCGCCGTGGGGTAAGGCTAGGTATTCTTGGATGCTGGGTGCTTTGCCTTTTGCATGTGCGCCGCCGCTTATGCAGTTACCCAATGGGAATGGTAGGGTGTTTGCGGCATTTCCGCCTATGAATTGGAATAATAATAAACCATGACTGTTTGCGGCTGCTTCTGCGTTTGCTATGCTTATTGCGAATGCGGTGTTACCGCCGATGTTTTTGAAATCAGCAGTGCCGTCGATTTCGTGTAGTGTATTGTCGATTTCTTCTTGAAAGTCTGCGTTTAAACCTGCGAGCTCGGGAGCCATCAAATCATCGACTTTTTTAATGGCTGCGTCTATGCCGCCTGTTGGGTAATACATGACTTCTGTTTTGCCTTTGCTTTTTCCTGCTGGAGCACCTGCACGTCCGAATCCACCTACGGTTATTACATCTACTTCTATTGTTTCGTCTCCGCGGTTGTTGAAAATTTTTCGGGCAATGAGGTCTTCGATGATTGATGACACGTTAATTGTAACCTCAAGTGGCTATATTTTTGTTCTCAGCTTATTTTAAGTTTCGGAAAAGAGTCTCTGGTGGTGTCTGGGGCAGACTAGTTTATCCATTAAAAAGATGTTAGAGCGGGGGTGTGTGGTGTGGGATAATTAATTTTCATGTTTTTTGTGAAGCGTTTTTTGACGGTTGCGATGTTTGCTATCATTAGGCTTAAGAGAACTGAGCCAGATGGTTATTACGATATAATCTGTTATGGGGGGTATATGGAGTAAGATTGAAAAAGTTATGTAGGATTGCATTGAAGTTTAGTGACCCCATTAATAGTGTTAATATAGAAATTATTAACGTTACATAGAATGATAACCTTGTTTTGGTGTGATAGAGTAAATGGTGAGTTACAAAAGTCATGGGTATATAGAATATTAAGGCACCTAATGCGCTAAAAGGTCAGCTGAGCATGTTCAATTCTTTAGCGGTTTGTTGGATATCAATTAAGAAGATAGGGGATAGAATATCAAAGGACCAGCATGCGAAGCCTAAGCCTTGTAATGCCGTAAGAATTGATTTTGCTTTTTCCATAAATCCATAAATAACATACATCCTTCTGGTTTGCTTTTGCCTGTTTGAAAGAACAAAATGATCATCATGACGTCTAATTTTTGTAAATCCGGATTCGGTAAGTAAGGAAGTCAGTTATGAGATTAGCCGGCACTGGACATGCAACAACTATGCCACTTTAACCGCTGGGATTGCCATGGGTTCTGTTGGAGCAATCGTTCTTACGCTGACGTTGCTACAAGATAAACTACGGGGCTTCAATAAAGCACTTGAAAATAAAGAATAAATAAAAATTTAGGGTATGGCGACAGAGTCGTTTTCTATGGTTATTTTGTCGCCTGTTTTAATTCTTGAAATGTCTATTTTGTCTACGAAGGGGATTTCGCTTATGATAGCGCCGACTGCGACGATTGTTTCGGTTTCTTTGTTTATCATGGCTGCTGGGGCAGCATTGTTTTTCTTCAATCTATATAGTGTGTAGCTACCAACCGTTGAGCCTTTTCCTTGTGGAAACACTAAAACTTTGTCTTTAATGCTGATGCCGTTTAGTTCATGGTCTTTTTCAATAACGACTCCTGTGTTGGGATCAACGCCTCCGTAGAAGCTAATTGGCATAGTTGTTACTAGTGCGTCTGCTTTGGCTTTGCCTTTGTAGATTATTCTTCCTTTTAGTTGTTCCATTTTCCTGTCACCGCTGCTTGGATGCATTCTTTCATGCTACCCATTTTGGTTTTCATTAGGTTCTGTCTTGAATAGAAGCACCCTTTTGCTGAAGTGGTTGCTAATGCTTTGAATCTGCCTTTGAGTGGTGCTACGGCCATGCATGTGTCGCATGCGAATTTGCCACCAGCTGCTTCAATTATGGCTGTGTAACCTCGTTTATCTGCAAGTTGTTTGGCAGTACGTGAGGTTGCTACCCAGAGTTCAGTGGTGTCTGCTATTTTTTTGTCTTTGATTAAGTCAGCTATTTCTTGTATTTCTTTTATGCTGCAGTGGGGGCAGCCGACGCAGACGAAGTCAATTTCATTCCCTTGGTCGTTGATGTTGTCATAGGCATTTTGGATGTCTGAGGCCTCGATGGTTACTGTTTCTTTTGGTTGGGTTTGGGTTTCAGCACCTGGTGTGATGCCTTTCATGTAGAAAAGTGGTTTTGCACCGTAAGTTACTAGTGATGCACTTAAGCTTTTGAGGGCGTCGAGGTCTGCTTTTTTTATGCCTGTTATGTATGGAATTTTGTTTTCTGCTTTTTTACCGATAGCATAACCCAGTGCACCCCAGTCTGAGAGTTTTGATAGCTCAGTGTTTACTTGGATGTGTATGTCTGGTATTCGGTTTTCGTTTAGATGTAAGCCGTAACAGGGGGTTTTGCCTACGAATGCTGCTGCGAGTGCGGATGGTCCGCCTTCGCGGTTGGTACGTGCGCCTAGGACTGAGTTTGCAAACGTGACGGCGCTACTCTCTGACCAGGCAATGTGTTCGCCGTAGAGTGGTAGATTTCCGATGAGGTATGGGGTGCATGTGCAGCTGATGAGTATACCCATGCGTGTGAAGGCGTCGATGACGAGTTTTTGTTTTTCAGCGAATTCTGGGCTTATGCCTAGTTGTTGCCAATTTTCCATATCCATTCCTGCTGGGTTTAGGGTGGTTAAAACTTTGACTCTACCGTCTTTTGCTAGTGAATCGAGGAAATCTAGTCCGGCGTCTCCGAGGTTGTGGTATGATACGCCTGCGACTTGCACGCTGCCGACGTCGATTAAGTTTTTTGCGCCAAAGATTTCACCTAGGGCGACTAGGATTTCCATGCTTTTGCGTACGGCGTAGCCTTCAGCGCCGTTTAGCATTGCTTGTTCTTGTTTTGTTAATTCCATATTTTGGTCACTTAAAGGTACTTGTTTAAGTCTACTTTTTTGTAATCTACTTTACTAAAGCCTTTACCTGTGGAAGTCAGTGGTGCGGTGGCGTCTAAGCCTGCTTTGGCTGTGATTGCTTTTTTTCCCTCAGATAAGTCGCCTGAGGGGTCAAGAGATGATCCGGGTTGTTTGCTGAGGATGATTGTGTTTTTGTCGACTTGGAATCTGGTTGCGATTGCCCATTCGACGTCGTGGGGGTCATAGATGTTAATGTCTTCATCTACTATGACGCAGTGTTTGAGTGAACCGTGACCTTTGAAGGCGGCATCGATTGCTTTGTTCCCGTCGTCTGGGTTTTTTTTCTTGATTTGAACGACGGCGTGGAGCCAGCTGCATCCGCCAGGAGTGATATAGACATCTTTAACTTCGCAGACTTTGCCCACTTCTTTGTAGATGGTTGGTTCTTTGGGCATGCCCATCAAAAATTTATGTTCATTTCTGCCTGCGAGTATGGTTTGGTAGATTGGGTTTTTGCGGTGTGTGATACATTTGATTTCTATTACTGGTTGTTGGCGTGTGCGGTCAACTATGCCAGTTAGGTCTAGGAATGGTCCTTCGGTGACTTTTTCTTTGGTTATTTTTCCTTCGAAAACGAACTCTGTGTCAGTTGGTACTTCTAGGTCGACTGTTTTACATTTTATAAGGTCGGTCTTTTCAAGCGCATTTGCCATGGCGAGTTCATCAGCACCCATTGGTAGGGTAGTTGCAGCCGCAAGGAGCACTGCTGTGGAGTTGCCTAGGCAGATGGCTATGTCTAGTTCGCCTCCGGCATTGGTGAGTGCGGTGTCAGTTCCTCTGTGTTCGACGATACGGGCAACGAAGTGGTTTTTGTCTTTAAGCATGAGTCGGTGGAAGCACATGTTGCGGTTGCCGGTTTTGGGGTCGTTTATGATGGAGCACGCTGAGGCGATGTATTTTCCGCCGTCTTTATCGGTGTAGTGCATGATGGGCAGCTTGGTTAGGTCCACGTCTGCGCCTGATGCGGTGACTTCTTGGCAGGCAGCTTTAGTTACCATTTTAGGCGCAACTGGATACTCGATGGCATCGAGCAGTTTGGGTAATAGTTGCTCTTTTGTGATGCCCATGCTGCGGCATATGAGTTCTTTGGATGAAACCAGTCCTGCTATGACTGGGATGTTTGATTCTTTGATGTTTTCAAACAGTATTGGTTTTTCACCATTTGCGGCGATGATGCCTGCCATTTCGTATTCTGTTGAGACAGGTTTTGTGATCTTGGTTAGTTCCCCTGTGTTTTGGAGTTGTTCTATAAAGTTTCTTAAGCCCACTTTGGTTCTCCTTAGGCAAAGTTTAGCGGGTTGTTTCTTAAAAAACAATCGCCAGTCTTCGTTTGTTCTCTTTGTGTGGGTGTTGGGTGTATAAGTATCGACACCACGCTCTGGGCGTGGGGTTTGCTGGTTTTTTTGATTTGGGTTGTTTTTTGCAGCCTATTTAGGTGTGGGTGGAGTGTTTGTGCCACAC
>JAAZFA010000002.1 GCA_012511995.1 Thermoproteota archaeon
ACCCCATTAATGCTGTCCCCTCACCACCACTGCCCGAACAGCGTGAATTCGGATACCTCATGTTCAAAGAACGATTCATGGTCCGCCACAGACGCTTTGATAACATAGAGAATTTCCGAAAACTAATCGCTCAAACCGTTCCCTCAGACGTCTACCACAGCTGCGCATACTACGAAAACCCAGATTTTGACATGGATAAAAAAGGCTGGATAGGAAGCGACATAGTCTTTGACATAGACGCCGACCACATCCCCACCAGCTGTAATAAAATCCATGACGAGTTTCGATGTGTTAAATGCGGTTTCGAAGGAAGAGGAATCACACCTGATGCTTGCCCCTGCTGCGAAGCTAAAAAATTTGAAGTCAGAATCTGGGCTTGTGACCTCTGCATAGAAGCAGCCCGTGATGAAGTAATCAAACTGTTGGATATGTTGCAAAAAGACTTCGGCTTCTCTGAGCATGAACTAAGAGTTTTCTTCTCAGGGCATCGCGGATACCACTTACACATCGAAAATGAAACTGTACGGTCACTTGATGCAATGGCACGTAAAGAAATTGTTGATTATGTCATCGGCTTAGGTTTAAACATAATCAATAAGGAGCACTCAAAAAAAAATAAAAATAAACAAGCATCACCCAACAAGTTTCATTTGCATAATTTCGGTTGGAATCGGCGTTTAAAAATTGGTATGGCAAATTTTATCGAGCATGCATCAAAAAAAACACTACAAGAAGCTGGTCTAAAGAACAAAATACTTCTGGAAAAAAAAGACACAATCATCAACCGGGTGATTACGGAAGGTAAATGGGAATCCCTAAAAGGTATTAGTGTCCAAACATGGCTAAAACTCGCCGAGCACGTAAGAGAGCAACAAGCAGCCAAAATTGATACCGTCGTAACAACCGACATCCACCGTTTAATCCGCATGGACGGCACCCTACACGGCAAAACAGGACTAAAAAAAGTAGAAGTCCCAACTAAAGATATCCAAAGCTTTGATCCATTTAGTAAAGCAGTAGCTTTTAAAAGTGGTAACGTAAAAGTGTTTGTGTTTGATGCACCAAAGTTTAGGATGAGTGGGGAAACGTTGGGTCCATATAAAAAACAGACCGTTGAGTTGCCAACCGCAGCAGCTATTTTACTTATCTGCAAACGCAGAGCCGAGGTGGTTTCTTAATGTATGATCAACTTTATACCGCTTGGCGAAGAGAAACCGAGGACCCCACCTTAGGCGGATTAGAACCCGACTTTTACGTTAAAATCCAAAAATACCTGACATGTATAAAAGAAGACAAAGAACCATTAGATAGAAAATCAGTAAAAGTAAACCTGCTTGAACACGAAGCACAAAACGTAGAGCGCATGTTAAAAGAACTATTAGAAATACGATACCGCAAAATCATAAAAACTGTAACAAAATTGCATAAGACACCAATCGAGTTGCTAACAACTGAAGAAACTAAAATGTGTCAAAATGTAACTGTCTTCGAAAATGCCTACGAACAATTCGCTAAAAATCTCCTTTATAATCAAGAAGGCGCTTCAACAACAGGAATAGATTCACAGCCATCACTCATAATACAACAACCCGCAAAATCAGAATATAAACCACAGGCACACGTTAACCATAAACGATTAACGCTTCGATTCATAAAAAATATCCCCGCTATCATGGGTGCAGACATGAAATCCTATGGTCCATTCACCGCTGAGGATATAGCGTCACTACCTGCTTTAAATGCACAAATTTTAGTTAAGCAGGGTTTAGCGGTACTGATTGAGGTTTCCTAATTCGCCCCCAGATAAGGGTAAAAGCAATAATTATTAATGGATAAGATACTATCCAAGCCATAGCGTAGAGGGGGCCATAATAATAATGAAACGTGTTAACCTGTTGAGAATAAACCCCATACTGCACACCTATGATAAATATCTGAACAATACGCAACACATTGATTAAATAAGTTATAACAACTCCAATCATAAAAAAAACGATTTTAGCTTTCCAAGAAATATGCATCCGCTTCAAAAACAAAAGAGACACAGCTGTAAAGATAAGGAGACTTTCAATACCAGCACATGGCCATGCAATCGCAAACATCGCAGTTCCTAAAGAACCTGAAACAGCAATCGTAGGCATACCCGACAAGGTCTCCATACCTATAATAGTTGTATAACCCAACAAGTTGAGCACATCTGCTGCAAGAAAAGCCGTCGTAGGAACCAGCAGCTGAAAAGGCGTAAATGCACCATATGGAAAAAAGTTGTCAATAATATAAAGCAAACCTACCAGAGCAATGAACAGAGCAGGTAATACAAATGAGACCAAACATTTCCTATCAAACCCCACAAAAATAATCAAACAAAAGAAAAACGAGAAAACAAGATACTCTATAGCAAGAGGCATCGACTCCGCAAAAGCTATACTGCTTTGACTGGACCAACCTGCAATAACACCACTTAGACCTGTAAACTCTAAGAACAAATAGAGGGAGGGAAGTATCAACGAAACGGCGTAAACAACAATTCTAGATTTCTTTTTAATATCGACCTTTGAAAAAATCTTATCCCACCCTAAGATTAATTCCAGGGCAATAAGCCATATGAAAAATAGCTGAAATGTCCGACCTTTCCACATTAACTCAAAAGATGTTTGCGCAGAAACGTTTAGACTATTATCGAACGGATTGACTAGATAAAGTACCACTAAAGGAAAAGCAAAAGCCAATAAAGGCAAAGTTTTTAGTATAAAAGAAGTAAGTCCCTTATTTATTGCTGAAGAAGGCTCGTTTCTCAAACTGAACACACGAATACTCAGTGAATTAATTTAAAAAAACCTATTGTCTTAAATAAATAAAATCGCGTAAGGCGAGTTTTCATAGAAGTGCTATGAAAAACTTTTTGCCCCAAGCTAACACTATTAAGTTTAAATCACTGGAAAAAACACCGTTTTATTTTTAAATTCTTTTTAGACCTCGGCACAAAAAATGATTTGCACTCTTTTTGACGGGAAAACAGCCTGAACCAAAACTCAAATAAAAAAACGCTGCCCGAAACCAAAGGAACAAAACCCAACACCCCTTAAACTAAAACGAAGAAAATGACCAAAAAACACTACAGTGTAAACGCCCATAGAAGCCTCAGGTAGCTACAAGCCTAAACGACCAAACCAAGAAAAACAGACAAAACACTTCCAAAACAATCTCGATGACACTGACAAGTTGCATGAAAGACCAAAACAAAATGAACACAACAAAGTAACCATGGGGAACCAACCAACATCTAATTGAGTTCCACTCTACATAGCCCTAAAAGAAGCAGACTTTGAAGTCACCCTTACCAATGCACACTAAACCAAAGACATACCAGAACCTAAAACAAACCAATCTAACCCAGAATGACTCGCACACCTGCTAAAAAACAGACAGATAAAACCCAGCTACGTCACAGCAAAACATCTGCGAGAACTACGTGAGCTAACACGTCTTAAAGTAAAGCACGTTCAGAATAGAACCCAGTTTAAGAATCGCTGCCAAAAAATACGCAACAGAATTAACACATGGTTGCACTCTAAATTAAGCAAGAAACGTCTTTGGCAAGTCAGAAATGGAGATGTTGAATGGTTTGATAGTACAGGTAAAACTGTTGAAGCTGTTCTGGGGTGTACAGAGAATAAGTAGCTAAAGAGTCGATGTTGGGGGATTTAAGCTTGTGGCAAATGGTGCTTTGAGTGTATGTTTTGTTGATTCCTAGTGCGGGTAAGCGGTCTACTGCTGCTTTTTTAGTTGAAGTTGGGGATGCTAAGTGCTTTTTGGGTGAGAGACGGGTTGGGGTTTGTGCTGGGTTGGTTGCGTTAGTTTGGCAGTGTGGCAAGAGGCAATGGATGGGTGGTATAGCAAGGTATGGTTCTAGGTGGTTTAGGCGTGTTTTGGTTTAGTGTGTTTTGGCTGCGATTTAGGTTAAGGGTTCGAGGTTTAGGATGTTTTATTTTCGTGTTAAGTTTGGTAGGGGTCATAATGTTGTGGTTGTTGCTTTGGATAGAAGTTGTTTGTGAAGTATTTTGAGGAAGGTTTGAGGCTTAAGTGGCTGTGGGTTATTTTTAAGTCTAAGGGATTTTGTGGTTCTGTTTGAGGAAGTGTTGATGTTGCTTGTAAAGTTTGGTTTTGTTGCTTCTGGCACGATGTTTAAGGGGATGTTTCCGTAGAAAAAGAATAAAAGAAATGGAAATAAAACCGTTAACTGTACTCTCTAAACGTGTAATTACATTTTGTACAGCGTAAAAACTGCGTTGAAGACTCATCAGCTCCACGAGTCTGCACTTGCCAGACATAGGCTTGGTTGTTACCACACTTAGAACATTCAATACGTACAGTCGGCAAAGTACTAAGTTTCTGTTCCTCTTTGCCAATCACAGCTACGAATTGTTGGGGGTTGTGTTGAATAACTTTAGACACCACTTTCTGCTCAACCCTTTCACCCACCTCAGACTTCTTGTAGCCACATTTAGGACAAGCAAGAACAAGTGTCGCTTCTTTTCCGCTTTTGGATTTTTTAGGTTCGAGACGAGAACCGCATTTTGGGCAAAATTCCATAGTGTCACACTTTCCCTTTTGGGGGAACACCTTATCTTTGATGCTTTTATACTTTTTCTAAATCTCGGCAGTGGAACGAAACTATTTTAGGTTAATTCGAATAGTGTAAATGTTGTGGAAAATACGTTTGAAAAAAAACACGGTTTGCTGTCTGTCTTCTCTGTCTAACAATGTTGCAAAATCGTCCTTTATCAGCTGAAAAAACCACTCTCAAAGATTCCGACGAAAATATTCATATAAAAAACAAGCGGCAAAGCCATCGTTTTGCTTAAAATAGCAGCCAATCTCTGAACCGAGCAGTTTTTTCTAGGAATCAAAAACAAGGAAACCAACCTATCAAACAATTTGATTACTTTTCGTGTACTATAGTATTTGTCCAAGCAACCGACTTCATGGCTGCGTCCCACTCGTCTTAACATAACAACTGCATTATGGAAAACAGCCCATTCAAAAAGCTTTGACACCACAACCAACATACATACCGCTTGCAAAATCAATTAATAGCGCAGCATAACAAGCAAGCTATGTAGTGCCAGTTTAACACCTGAGTCGCCATAGAGGCACTCGATGTACTTGTAGCTCACATCCACGCCAAAAAGCGGCTGAAAACACCTAAAAGGCGCCTCAGCCAAACGACTGGCTTGTTTAGGAATCATACTATGATGTAGAGATTAACCTTCTTTTCTAAGTCCAGCTTGAGTGGGCGATCCATCTTTTGCTCTTCACAACTTGATGGACGTATTTTGGGGGTCTATTTAGTCTCTCTTTGATTTGAACTCACTTGTGTTCCCACTCGTGCACGGGTAGATTGTTTTTGTCTTTGAAAGTTTCTTTGGTTTCGTCTAAGACTGCAGTATTTCTTTGGTATTTTTGTCCGACAGCTTGATGGGCTTCAGGGCTGAAGCTAAAAAAGAAGGCGCCAGTAATAAGTTTGCCTCAACCTTGTCATATGATTCTAGATTACCATGGCTGAACCTGCCCTAATTTGTTAGCAACCAAAAGGCTAAGAAGCTAAAATAGACTAAACAGACTTTTGTTCCAAAGTCCTGAATCTCGATTAACACGTAATTCCTGAAGCGATAAGATGAGCAACACGCAGCGGCTCAGGCAAGCTACTCCTTGTAGATGTAGCATCTAATACACTTAAAGAATCCTTAAGGGTAATTCCAACTATTCCAATATAGAGTTTAACACCCTTATTAGTTACCTCATGGATTATGCCAGCGTTCAATACAATCTGCCACCGCAGTTCAGTATCAGGCAAATGTTTAAGCGCATCATGCATAGCATCTAAATCCGGTTTATCCTGTGTTATAGTGATTACGGGCAATCCAGTATTGATATATAGTTTTCGAATGTCAACTAAATTAAACCCCCCAAATGTCATCCCGTTAAGCATAACTAAACGTAATTGGTTCTTATGGGGCGATCCATTAATCATAGCAGTCAACTTCTCAGTGGCGTCTAACCCGTCGATAGCAATTGTCGTATGCATAACACCATCTAAGGAGCGCCCGCCTCTGAAAACTACACCAATAACAAATGTATTCCCCTGAGTATGAGGGATGAATTTTCCATCATCAATACCGAGTACTCTTATTTCCGGTTTAATAACCCGGAAAACTTTAGGTTTAATCAAATATATCAAACCATTAAGAAACAATAGAATTAATAGTAAAAAAACAGTTTTAATGCAAAAAATTAGTCTTTAAAGACTCGATTGAGCTCTCTACCGAAAGCATCATTAGCCTCACGGACTTTCCCAACAGCGTCTAATATTGCAGCCTCAGGCTTTGCTTTACCTTTCATCCGAACATAAATAATCGGGCTGGATGCTAAGGGATGAGGTACATCGTATCCTGCGAAGTCCACCTGCTTGTCTTCTAAGAGATACTTTTGAATTAAATTACATAGTCCATAACTGGACCCTTCTATTTCGATTTTAAATTCATTGCCTTCTTTTTTTAATACATTAACTTTCATTTTTTTTCCTCTATACAGGTTCTCTTCCGTAATCTGGAGCTATTTTACGACGTTCTACATTACCACATTTGGGACATTTCAATTCATAACGATCCTGATTCAGTAGTGTTCCATCTCGTGAACAAAAAGCATGAATAATTCCCAAGTTTTTATCGTTAGTTGATAAATGGAAGATTTGGTTCTTTTCGCTAATTACTTTTGCTCGTAAAAGGTCACCTGGTTTTATAACGTCACTCATTTGATCGATGTAGCGGTCTGAAACGTCTGAAACATGTAGGATACCACCGAAGGTACCTGTCAACTCTTTTTTACCAATCTTAAAAATTTTTACAAGTACGTTATCGGATTGAGCGTTACCAACTTGACCAATAACAACAGTTCCAACTTTGGGAACAATCGCACCTTGGGCTATAGGATACACTTGAACGCGTCTACTCTGCAGGTCAACAAGACTGTGACCAATAATTTTTGAGTAAATAACACCATCCTTTACATATGTTCCTGAGTCAGGAATGAATTCTTCAATAACACCGAGGCGTTCGCCAGGCATTACTAGATGGCCACTTTTTTGTTCAGGAGCTTTCAACGTCATAGTATTCATCTTTTTAGCGTAAATAGTAAACTTGATTTTGATAAGCGCATAAGTTTAGTTTCCATTCTGCTCAATAAACCTTTTGATTAACACAGTAGATCCGTAAGTGATTTAGGGA
>JAAZFA010000392.1 GCA_012511995.1 Thermoproteota archaeon
CAAGAAAAGCGTTTTAAGAGGTAATATGTCAATTACATAAATTGGCTATAACTTGTAGTTAATGCTATTACGTGATTAGGTTTGGCAAGCGCTAAAGATCAGTCTGACCAAAAAAGCTATAACTATAAAATAGGCTACATGCGCGCCTTAACAGTAGTAGCAGTCGTTTTAGTTCATGCTCAATTCGGTGGCTTACATGTAACCCCGATTACAAACGTGTTGTTTGAGTGGTTTTCGCCTTCATTTGTGATGCCTCTTTTCCTTTTTATATCAGGTTACTTGTATTATGAAACCCCTCGAGTCTTTGGCTATATCAAAAAAAGGCTCAAACGTTTGGTGATACCTTATTACGGGTGGAACTTCGTTTACGCGTTGGTTCTTCTGGTGGTTACATCAATAGGCTTGATACAATGGGCTTACCCTATTAACTTAACAACCTTTTTTATACAACCATGGATAACTGGAGAACAGTATGCATTCAACTTAGCAATGTGGTTTGTTTTAGCTTTATTTTTATCGCAAGTAGCATTTGTTTTAATTCGCGAAATGATTAGTAAACTAAAGATAAAAAATGAGTATATCTTTTTTGCATTCTTTATGTTACTTGGGCTTTTGGGAACCTATCTTTTTAGTCTTGGTTATACTGACTCGTTTTATCTTGTGTTTAATCGAATGTTGTTTGGTTTACCCTTTGTTCAGTTGGGTTACTTGTATAAGACTCAACTCGAGAAGTATGATAAACCAAGCATAATTAGTGTTGCTTTACTAATAGTTGTGCAGTTCAGTTTACTTTCCTTCTATAACAACGATTTATCTTTTGATATGCTTCATGGTGACTTGAAGGGTAGACTTTTTGCACCATTTTTATCTTCTTTTACAGGGATTTGGCTTTATCTTCAAGTATCTATGTTTTTGGTAAAGGTTTTTTCACCAACAAAGCTGCCCAGTCGTGTGCTAAAATATGTGGGAAATAACTCTTGGAGTGTTATGGCTCACCAGTTTCTTGGTTTCTGGTTATTATCCACTGTTTTCCTGTTTGTAGGAGCAGAGGGTTTCGATTTAGCGGCTTACAATCGAGATATTTATTATCGGTATTTAATCGGTGGGAACTCGACTTCTGCGATGTTGTATGTTTTGGTGGGTCTAGTGTTTCCTTTGATTATTAGTTACTTATTAGGTAGGTTTAGAGGAAGAATTGTCGATTTTTTTCAAGGGGAAAAAAGAAAATTCGATAAGCCAATCGTAATTACATATTCTACGAGGGCTATGATAAATTAATTTCTTGATATATCTATATGAAACAACGCATATTTATTAGGGGTTTATACTGCCCTTAAATGAATAATTTCCGGGAATTATTGGTTAGGTCTTCAACAAGCAACTACAATAAAGTAGCTTTAATAAATGACTTGAAATTAGCAGGGTTCGAAGAGTCTATAACATATACCATCGTCGATTGAGTAGAAGAAAAAAAGAGTAACGAATGGACCCAGGATATGGGTCGACAAGAAGCTCTTAGGCAAGCCCAAATTTTGCTTCAAAAATCACATTCCGCATTAGATACCTTTAGAACATTAACTCTTAGCACAACTGGTCAACAAGACCATAGACAAAGAGAATATTTACTTTCCGAAAAAATAGGAAGGGTATAGAATGATATTTAATAATCGTTTATAGAATGTTGAATGCTGAATTCTCAATAGTCAAGTTTGTTAGAATTATGAAGAAAATGAACCAAAATAGTGAAATTAAGTAATAAAGCAATAATACGTCTGCACTTATAGGTCGTTTAACATAAGTGTCAACAAGCTAGTAACA
>JAAZFA010000393.1 GCA_012511995.1 Thermoproteota archaeon
CAGCTGTTGTTGGCTTGCGCTTGATTTCCTTCTCTACAGCTTCCCACTGTTCTGAATCAAGCACAGGAATTGGTTTGGGCAACATCTACATTCACCTTTCTCAGTTAACTATTATTTTACACTCTAAAGTGTAGTATAAATCTTGCGTAGTCTACACGTACATTATGTTAATACGTTAAATGGTCAGCGTTTATGCAGTGCTTATTGTTCTAGTTGTACCTTTGCTTTTTTGAGTACTTTTTTAATCACTTTGTTAACTTGCTTGACGGTGGGCAAACATTCAAGTGACTCGTCAAAGCAGTCAATGACCAAAGAACAAGATTCCTCGAAGCTGTCTTGGATGTAAATACGGCTTTCGATACATCAAAGGGGGTGTCCGTGGATTCAGCCACTGCTTTTAAGTCATCAAATGAGTTGTTTTTTGTGTCTTTGAGCTGGGCGCTGGTGTATGTTGAGAGACAGAAGACTCCGTCTTCTTTTCTAATTAGCAAAGAATCAATGGCATAATCCCTTGTAGCTGAATAATAATGAAAATTGAAAAAGTCGGTCTCCCAGTTTATTTCTACGTTGTCAACGTCAATGTTAAACTGGCCTTCCGCCTTAACCTTGCTTAGAACGTTGTTGTAAAGGTTGGCGGTCTGTAAGTAATTATCTAAAGAGGTACTGAGCACCTGTTCAAGGTCTTTATGAGTTCCCAGTTCCCTTAAATGAATTATTGAACCCGTGGTTTTTCCAACGGCGTTTAACGCTGCATCGAGTACCTCATTAAAACCCATACTAATTTATCTGCTAAATTGCAAAGGAGCCCATAGGTTTCGTGGCTGACTTCAATCGGGTACTTCTTTGCTGACTTCTTTGCCATGTAACCAAATCAACGCTAACCTCATTTAAAACTTGTCCAAATGCAACAAACCCAGTTAAATATTGCAGCTATTCTGCTTATTGAGGGGTACTCTGATTTTCCCAGACATAAGCTTCGGAAGAAGAGTGTCTCGGATTTTTCGTATAGTTAATGAGTTTCTGGAATTTGAATCAATTTTTTGCTGTAAAGAGGTTGCGATTTTTTGGAACCTTGTTGCTATATCTTCGCTTGGTATGACTATAGGTAATTCAGTTATGTCGCGTTGGTATAAATGAGGAACTACGGACCCCTCAATTCTACTTTCCACAAGGTTTTCAAAAACGCTCGACCTAAAGTAGGAGAGCAAATACATCTGAGTTATTAGTAAAGAGTTGCTTCTAATCACAAAAATTCCTGAAGCTACTGTTGCAGGTTCATTTAATTTATCAACAAACGCCAGCTTTCCTATTGTTCCGTCTTTGGTTAGCAGAATATCAGTTGGTTTTAGCATAATCTCTGGAGACTCATCATAACGGAACTTTGGTATGCAAGGACAAGTATCCCAGTCAACCCTGCCGCCTATTAATTGCCTTCCTCCAACAATACGAGGACCTGCTGGTACATACTCAGAAACCTGTAAACCCTTCCAACCTATCCTACCTTTAATAATTGTATGATTACCTAACTTGTCAATTCTCCAACTTTCTGGAATCTCTCCTATGTCCGATTTTTGCATTTTTCCGCCTGAGGCTTTATACGGTTTGCCTTCTTGGTTGGGAAA
>JAAZFA010000394.1 GCA_012511995.1 Thermoproteota archaeon
GCAAAATCTTTATCTGCTGAACCTATTACTTTATAGATCCATGCACTTATATAATACTGGTAATTAAAGGGAAGAAGCTTCCCTCCTGCATTTATGTTAAAAGTGACTTTAAATCTCATGCTCCATCATTAAAATTTACTCACCATAGGCAATCAAAAATATAAATCTACTACGTCAAAACATGACGTAATACTTAATAATCTTATTTTAATGTGCTTAAAGTTACTCTTTTTTATGGAGTTAAACTCCTTATATTATTAACTTTAATACTCTTTTATAGTGATAACTCCACTAAGATTTTCTACAAGTGGTGATATTTCAATTGCCAATGATTTGTGCTTAGTTACCAATTCAAGATAGGATTCAACCATTTTAGAAACACTAGTCTTATGATTGCGCGCATAATTTTTAGCCTTATCTATCACCTGCTTGTTCAATTGTAATGTTAGTTTCGTTTTCATGGCATGGTAGTTTTCTATAAAAGTACAAAATCTATACGTATAACCAACTATATTCTTAGGGCATCGGGTTTTTTATTTGAAATAATAAACTATATTTGTATAATAAATCATTCATTAATGAGTAAAAACAGGCTTTATGACTGATAAATCATACAACAAATGGGTGTCTATGAGCGATAAGGCATTGTCTGAACAGATTGGGGCATTTATCAGACACCACCGTATGGGGCTGAATAGGACACAGGAAGATCTGGCAACAGCAGCCGGTATTAGTCGGTCAACCTTAAGTTTGCTTGAACGGGGAGAAACCGTAACTGTTGCCACGCTCATACAGGTTTTACGGGTTTTAGATAAGTTACCTGTACTCAGCATATTTGAAGTAACAGAAACAGTAAGCCCGTTAGCCTTGGCAAAATTGCAAAAAGAGAAACGCCAACGCGTAAGAAACAAAAAGGCAAAATAGCATATTATGGAAGTAGCTGAAATATATCTATGGGGAGAATTTGTGGGTGCAGTTGCATGGGACAATGCAAGAGGGTTTGCCACATTTGAATACGCCCCAAGATTTAAACAAATGGGATGGGACATAGCACCCTTAAAAATGTCTGTTTCCGGTAACAGAAATCTGTTCTCATTTCCGGAACTTAGAAAAACGAACAACCCGGAATTTGACACTTTTAAAGGTTTACCCGGCTTATTGGCAGATGCCCTGCCCGACAGGTATGGAAATCAGCTGATAAACCTCTGGTTGGCAAAACAAGGACGAGCTCAGGATAGCATGAATCCCGTAGAGATGCTTTGTTTTATTGGGACCCGGGGTATGGGCGCACTTGAATTTAAACCTGCCGTATTTAAAGAAAGTAAGCGCACCTTTCAACTTGAACTGGACGGTTTAGTTGCAACAGCACAAAAGATAATGGACCAACGTCAGGCATTTACTACTTCTTTTCATAAAGACGAAGAACAGGCGGTTGTGGAAATCTTAAAAATTGGCACCTCGGCAGGAGGAACTCGTCCAAAAGCCGTGGTCGCGTGGAATGAAAAAACCGGAGAAGTCAGATCGGGGCAAACACAGATTCCCAAAGGCTTTGAGCATTGGCTCATTAAGCTTGACGGCGTGAGCGATGTACAGCTTGGCAGCAGCCATGGCTATGGCAAAGTAGAAATGGCTTATTACAATATGGCAAGAGCTTGTGAAATTGACATGATGCCTTCGCGCTTGTTGGAGGAAAACGGCAGGGCTCATTTTATGACCAAACGTTTTGACCGGGCAGAAAGTGGTGTTAAACACCATGTACAGACTTTCTGTGCCATGAAGCATTTTGACTACAACCTGGTGAATAGTTTTAGTTATGAACAATTGTTTCAATGTATGAGAGAGCTAAAGCTCAGCTATACTCAAGCAGAACAGATGTTCAGAAGAATGGTTTTCAATGTTGTTGCCCGCAATTGTGACGATCACACCAAAAATTTCTCCTTTCTATTAAAACAAGGAGGTCAGTGGGAATTGGCACCTGCTTACGACGTTTGTCACGCCTACAAACCCGAGAGTGAATGGGTCAGTCAGCACGCTTTAAGTATTAATAATAAAAGGAAAAACATTACCAAAGCAGATTTGCTTGTTATTGGAGAGTCTATACGCTGTAAAAAAGCAGGGGAAATAATCGATGAAATTAACCATACCGTAAACCAATGGAGCAAATTTGCGGATCAGGTGCAGGTAAACCCCCTCTTACGAGATGCAATAGCCAAAACCCTTTTGAATTTAAAAAACTAAATACCGTATTAAAACGTTAAAACTTTATCGCTATCTGCCACCCAATCGGCCAAAAAACCCATGGTAGATGAGTTGGCTCCCGGGAAATAAGGATGATTCTTGTGAATTCCGCACCGAGCCATGCACGTTCCACACACTTCTACGCGTACTCCTTGGACAATTAAATCTTTAAGCATTTGTGACAGGTCTTGATCGTAACCTTGTGGCGGTTTGCAAACGTCTCTAGCCATATCCACAGAATCGTTCATCAGAAAAATTCGTACTTCGTGTCCTTTCTTTTGCAGGGTATCTGCTAGGCGTAACCCGTTCCACGTAACATCTGTGTTGTCGTAAGGTGCACGGTTAAAAATGATTAGTATTTTTTTCATAATATGTTGGATTACTATAAAAGTACAATAAATCATTCATTAATGACTAAAACGGACTTTATGACTGATAAATCATACAATAAATGGGTGTCTATGAACGATAAGGCATTCGCACAATTGCAATCTTGATATTACAATTTATTCGTATATTTGCAATCTCTACTTAACAACTACACCATTATGGATTCTTTAATAGAAA
>JAAZFA010000395.1 GCA_012511995.1 Thermoproteota archaeon
AAGTCCTCTGACAATATCTTGCCGCAATGAGGACAGTTGATAGGCTTGTAATTCATGTTTTTCATCTCCTGCCAAACTCGCGCTGGAGCGACAACCTCTAAAAAAGAAAGCTTATGGCGCAAGCGTCAATTGAAGTGCCATGAAAAAGGGTTTTTCATAGAAAAAAAGGGATACTAGCTGCGAAGAAACATCGCCACTGACGACTTACCCCAAGAGTCAGTAGCGCTTTGGAGGTCTGAATCCCACCCCCTGCACTCTTCTATACACCTATGTGCACTTTGTGTAAACACCGCACATTCAACAAAGAAAAGGGGTAAACACACCAAGAAACTGCAAACAAAGACCTAAAAAACACCATAAACAGCCAATTCAAGAAACCTTGACTTGGCTTAGTATAGGTTTGTAGACAAGAATACTTTTAACCACAGCAATCCAACAATGAAACTATGCAAAAAAAGGCAAGTTCATAGCTGTACTAATAACAATACTCGCCCTAAGCTCCATCATAGTTCTTTAACCGTCACCAACTGGACAACAAAACTTGTCTAGGAAAAATTGTTAAAAAACCATTTAAAGTCTTTAAAAGAAAAGTTTGAGGAAACAGGATATGTCTGGCCAAACCGATCAAATAGAAAATGTCATCTTTCAAGCCTTGGTCCACCCAATACGTAGGACAATAGTCAGAAGCGTGCAGTCTCGCAACCAAGGTGTTTCTTATACTGAACTTATTACTGAGCTTGGTTTACCAACAGGCAAGCTTAATTACCATCTGGATCAGCTTAAGGGCGTTCTTGAGAAAAATACAGCCAATTTTTATATCTTAACACCGTTAGGTAAAAAATAATCGAACACCTAAATCTCATTGAACAAAAAATTAGCTCAGAAGATGAGAAGTACATCAAACTTGCAGCTTTATCCTATAAAGTAAGTCTTCAGCCGATAGTGAAAGCATTTCTAACCGCCAGTATTCTGAGAGGATCGTTGATTGTTTCTGTTTGGGGATATATCGCTTATATAGCCTTTTCACAAAATGCACCTACAATAATCTATGTGCTGCTACCAATGCTTATGAGATTGGGGTTTTGTTTTCAAACGATATATAGTTCGAAAAACACACACTACAACACCAACTAAACTCTGTGGTTACTGGCTTGCAAGCTAACCAAACCTTCAAAAACCAAATTCACTGTGCTAACATCGAAGTGCACAGGCAAGAAGCCCAGTACTACGAGTTGCTTCACCCTGAAGTCTATAGCAAAAAAGAGCAAAAACGCATAACTAGTAAGCTTGCGGCTGTCACAGCACAAATAAGCTGTAACCAAAAAACGGCGCTCGATGTAGGTGCGGGAACTGGCAACTTAACTGGCAAGCTATTAGAGTTGGGTTATTCGGTGACTGCGACGGATATTTCACCTGAAATGTGTTCTATCTTGAAAAAGAAATACGGCGCATATCTATCTAACAAATTAACCGTTATCAACTCGCCCATCGAAGAGTTAAGCTTTGAGCAAGACAGCTTTGATTTGATTTCTTTTTATAGCGTCCTTCATCACTTACCCGACTATGTCACAGCATTACATACAGTCTGCGGTTATCTCCGGCGTGGCGGCGTAATCTACATTGACCATGAAGCTTCCCCCGCATACTGGCAAAACGAGCACAAAGGCTTTACTCGTATCATCAAGGAGCTCTATTTCCACTCTAACCCCATAATTAACGGGTTTTACTTCCAACTCATCCGGTTCCACGTACCCAATATCGACTACACACTCTCGGATTTTTGGCATAAAAAAGAACACGCCCTAAACCACCACGCAATATTAGATGTTTTCAAAAGTGAAGGCTTTCGCCAGTACCAACGCATTGATTACTACCAGACCGCCACTTGGATCCCTAACCCACTGTTTCCCATCTATCGGCTGCTATGTAAGCCTGAAATGAGCTATTGGATAGCAAAAATATAGGTATAACTAGAAGTTTACACTTTCGTAA
>JAAZFA010000054.1 GCA_012511995.1 Thermoproteota archaeon
CCCCAAAAAACCGTTATTGAGCAATAATTATTGGTTTGAGACATTTTACAACTTTAGCTGGAACGCCAACAGCTAAACAATTGTCAGGTATATCATTAGTAACTACAGCACCTGCCCCAATAACAGCGTTTTCTCCAATGGTTACCCCTGGAAGAATTGTAACGTTGATTGATATTCGAGCACCATTTTTTATAACAACAGGTCGTATACTTCCTTCCCCTACTTTGTATCCCCAAAGCACATTAGAATGTGAAAGAACATAATCATAGCCTGCCAAGATTACGTTATCACCAATCGTTATATCCGGAAACATAACATCCATGAAAATATGGCTGCCGAATACAAATGGTTCGCCAATTCTTATTCCAGCCAGTTTATACATCTTAATTCTTAGACTTTGAGTGGGCGCATTCATGCCCATATAACGCAAAAACATCTTAAACAGCATATAGAATGGGCGATTATTTCTATACCGTTGTCTCTTCAAACAAATATCCCTTCAGATTAGTTGCTATGTCCATATCCGCTCAGGTGAGCATCACAGAAACCGACGAACCATGCGAACCGTTTGTATGTGTAATGTACTGGTAAAAGAAAAAATGATTTATTACGCGTAAGCAAATAAGCACCAGGGGACCGAATGACACCTGCGAGGAAACCGCCTATAGGAGACATCTTAATCAGACTAAGGGAACCAGGGTCTTTGTGGAAGATATAGTGTCCACCTCTGCCATACCAGAAATACTGTTTCCAAAGGGACTGCCAAGAGGGTCGTGTTGATTCCGTGAAAGTTTCGGTTGTTACAGCTAAATCCCAGCCGTTTGCTCGTACTCGATATGCGATTTCGGTGTCTTCTGCCGCGCCATTAATTCGTGTGTCAAATCCTCCTACTGCACGTACGGCATCAACACGGTAAATTGCACCTTCTGCGCCGGGTAAATGACCGAATTTAGAAGCGTTTCCCCTCTGCCCGAAAACTGAGTCAACAGCGTACACTATGTTCTCTAAATCGGCTGCTAAGCCGTGACCAATGTGAACGTTATATTTAGCTCCGGCGATACCTACTTTTGGGTGCTGTTCCATGTAAGTGATTTGGTTTTCAAGATAGTCTTTTGCGAGGGTCATGTCAGCATCAAGCCAAACTATATATTTACCGCTCGCTTGTTGCACCACCATCTGGCGTGCGATTCCTAATCCGCTGGTTTCAGTTAGAAATTTTACGGTTTTAAATGAAGCTGTTAGGTTATCCCTGATTATTTGTACAGTATTGTCTTGACTATTGCCATCAACTATTAGTAATTCAGTTTTTTCTGAAGGATAGGTTTGATTGCAGAGGCTGGTTATGGCAGTTTTAATAATTTCTGCATTGTTTTTTACGCATAAACCGACTGTAACTAAAAGTGACTTGTCCTCCAAGAAATCCACCATTATGAATAAATGTTGATTTTTGTAAATGCTTTAAATTAAATTTTTCTTTTTTAACATGTTCGCATTTATAGCAAAACGTGATTGTTCAAGAGGTTTCCAAATTTTAAAATTTCGTTTGGTGACAAAAGAAGTCAATGCTAAAAATAAGATCAAATTAGTCTGGGCCAGTTCAAAAATCATGATTCGTAGCCTCTTCACTAATAAAGCTGCACAGACTATCGAAATTATAACTAAAGCTAACACAGGGTAAACAACTGTAATAGCTACAGACAAAACTAGTAAAATCACCAGTAATACAGGGTTAAAAATATGAAGAAAAATCTCTGGAATAGCAATACGTTTGGGCATCAAAAGTTTTCCACGCACAAGCAAGTTAAAGCATCTTGCCCATAAATGTTGTAGATGTCCTGCCCGGCGTAACTTTATTTGAATTTTATTTTTCCAAGTTATTGGACTTACTGTAAAGAAACCGATTTCTGGTATGAGTAAGGTTCGCAGTTTTTTTTGAACAACATCTAATGCTGTTCCCGAATCGTCAGTTGCATGGTTGAATTCGTCAATCACACTGCGCTTGTATGCTGCAAATCCGCCTTGGAAAAATATTGTTGAGTGTATCTTTGATTCGCCTATTCGAATAGATTGAATGTTGCTGTCGTAGAATTGTTCACCTAACGTAATCCAGCTATCATCAGGGTTAAGAAGAAGTTCTCTTGCTGTTATTGCTCCAACGGTTGGATCCGAAAGATATGGCAGCGCCGTAGTAAGTATGTCATTTGGCCAAAAACAGTCTACGTCAGAAATTATAACAATATCAGTTTGAACATCTTTTAAGGTATTGTTTAAGCAACTTGTTTTTCCAAGGTGTGGATTGCTATTGAAAAGTTTGATTTTTTTCCCTGATTGTGTGGCTATGTATTGATTAACTTCGTTTGCGGTGTTATCGGTTGAGCAATCATTGGCAATGATAATATCTAGCTTGTCGGATGGATATTCAACTTTAGATAGATTCTCCATCTTTAAGCGGATTAAATTTTGCTCGTTATGTACAGGTACCAAAATAGCTATCGAGGGCAAATAGGTAGTATCAAATTGAAGGTTCCAGTACATGTTCGATTTTCGGCGCATATATAAAAAATAAAATGAGGGAAGACCAAAAAAAAGAATCCCAACTGCAAGCCAAGCGATTACAAGGATAACCAAATAACTCACGCCTGAATCAAAGATCTAATTCATCTTCGAGAATAATCTAAAGGTTTCAGTAGCTTGCTGTTCTTTTGAAACACCAATTACAAGACCACTAATACCTTTGAGATTAGACACGTACTCTATCGCTTCCGAGGGTTTTAAGTACCCAGCCGCTAGAACACTCATCGCAATAATCTCTGCGTCTCTTGCATGTTTCAATGATTCCACGCATTCCTGTTGAGAAGGACACATTTGAAAACCAACCTTATTAAAAGCCGAAGTCAGCGTGAGGTTACTGAAATCGATACCCCACTCTCTAAATTTGCTTACAAGATATGGAAAGTTTCGAGTCTCGAAACCCGCTCGAACTTGCTTCTTGCCTAGAAAATTAATGTACTCTTTACAAAGATATTTCATATTTAACGCTAAAACCATGTCTGTTATTATTTCATGCAACATAATTGTTTGAAGA
>JAAZFA010000396.1 GCA_012511995.1 Thermoproteota archaeon
AAAAACTCAATCAGGTCATCAAAGATAACGATTGCACCCTTATTCATGGAAGGACCGTACTTGACAAACAAGCTTTTAGTAGCTAGATACTCCGTGTCTATGATATGTTCGATCTCCTCAACTCGTTTTGCTTTATTAATTGCCTGCGTTGGATCAGAGGAAATCTTTTCTACACTACTTCGTAAAGTGTTCACCATCTTCACAAGTGTCTGTGTCATCAATACTGCTTTATCGCATAATTCGGTTGGAATTTCAGCTTCCCAGAGCATTTCAAGACATCTAGCGACATCTTTTGTGTGATCTGCCAGAGTATCGGCACGTTTAACTAAATGCAGTAAATCTTCACGATAATCCGCTACTAAAGCTGTTCCCTTTGAAAGTTCCAAAAAGACTTGAGTGCGAAGCTTATCAACGCCCGCTTCTGTGTCATAAAGATTTTTGATATACTTCTTAGCGTCGTTTTTGTTGCCCTTCACAAAACTTTTCATGGCTTCATGAAGCCATGTAACTGTGTCGAAGGCTCTTTCAATTTCTTCATGAGCAAGATCTAAGCCTTTTGTTTTGCGACGTTGCACAAACCAATCATAACTCTTCGACATATTCCCATTCTCCCTTACCAATAAGTTAACTTGTTTTATAATCCTTACCTAAATAGAACCCATATCGACATAGCAGCAGCTATGAATATTTTAAAAAGAAAACTTATATGTCAAAGCTTGGAGTATTCTCTTTAGTTCTTGGGGAGCTGGAAAATGACCCGGCTGAGAGGACAGTACCTTCTGTCGACCCTGCGAACCTGAACCAGGTAATACTGGCGGAGGGAAACAATAGTGAAAGCAAACAACCTAGACTCTATAAAAAATAGTAAATTTCAAACTTCGTTTAAAAATCCACGTGTTTTAGCCGAAATAGCCATCTTTACTTCCTTGGCTACAGTCCTAAGTACAATCGTCATTTATGTGATGCCGCAGGGTGGCTCAATCACCCTTGCCTCGATGGTACCCATAATATGGTTAGCGATGAGAAGAGGACCAAAAGTTGGCGTAGTCACAGGAGTAATCTATGGCTTAATTCAATTCGCCATGCTGCCCTTCATCACTCCAGCGCCAGATGCAATAATACAAGTCTTACTTGACTACCCCCTTGCGTTTGGTGTATTGGGATTAGCTGGCTTCTTCCCTAAATACCCCGTGATAGGCACTGCTGTAGGTGTATTTTTGCGTTTCATAATGAGCTTCATCTCGGGCGTAATTTATTGGGCACCAGTTATTGCACCTAGACTAGATCCATACATTTACTCTTCAATATACAACG
Source organism: Thermoproteota archaeon (assembly GCA_012511995.1). Taxonomy (GTDB): domain Archaea; phylum Thermoproteota; class Bathyarchaeia; order Bathyarchaeales; family Bathycorpusculaceae; genus Bathycorpusculum. Next base: position 1,315 of record JAAZFA010000396.1, read on the forward strand.
GAAGCTATTTGCTGCCTGAACTCATCATAACAATATTCGTGGTCTTTCTACTACAGGCAAGTAAAACTTTGAGGGTTTATCTATAATGGGCAAGCTCGCCCCAAACGAACTACAAAAAATGCTCAACTTCATACGACCAGACCCAAGGGTAGTAGTGCCACCGTTGATAGGATACGACTCAGGCGTCCATCGAATCGGTGATAAGTATATGGTGGTGGCAACTGATCCCTGCATCGG
>JAAZFA010000397.1 GCA_012511995.1 Thermoproteota archaeon
CAATTGCTTAGCAGTTTTGGGGGTTACAGCATGCTCGAATACGCCGGCTTCCCATGCCGTGAGGATTAAGCGGTATTTTTTTAGTCCTTCAGCTGACTTTTCAAGAAGGGAAGATAGTTCTTGGAATTGAGGGTTTGGGGGTGTTAGGAGGTCTTGGGGTTTTTTCATATTTTGAATTCTCCAGTTATTGTTGTGGATTTTGAATTTGCCTGCTTGAGGCAAGTGTCCATTAAACAAAAAGGGAAAGAGTGTTTTGCTATGGGTTCAGATCTACAGGTGCAAATGGACCATAGTTGCTGGTCATCTGGTCATAGAGCGGTGTCCCACATAGGAAGATGAAGATTTCGTCTGCTTTCTGCTGGGGATTTATCTCGTTGAACTGGTTAGGGTAGAGCACTGAGCCTACATAGTAGGTGTCAGCTAATGCGACGTCGAAGTTGAGGGCATAGTTGTTGTAGCTCAAGACACCGTAGGTACGGTCGTTGGCGATGGCGTTTAGCTGACCATATACGTCCATGTGGTTTTGTACATCTGCTTGGCAGAGGCTATAGCCAGCGTAGTCAACAAAGATTATGTCAGGGTTTAAGCTCGGCAAAGCTTCAACGTCTACGTTAACGACTTGCGTGGAGTTATTTGCCATTTCAAAGTTGATTACGTTTTTGGAGCCAGTTAAGGTGAACGGCGCATAGGCGGCGCTTGTTGAGGTGAAGCCGTGGGTGCCCCGTGAGGAAAGCCCGCCAATGTAAACGGTTGGTTTATCGGCGTCGGCTATGTTGACCGTTCGAGCAGTAAAGTCGTCAATTATGTCCTGCACGTAGGTTATGACTTCAGTTGCACGGTTGTCATTATGCAGGATTTTGCCCATTAACGTTAGGCTGTCATAGAAGGTTTGGCGCGTCTCAACCGTATCTACACCGCCATAGACTATTCCGATTACAGGTGCGCCGATTTGGCTTTGCAGTGAGTCAAGGTCTGCTTTGGTCTGGTCGGTTATGAAGACAACATCTGGGTTTTGGGCAGCTATGAGTTCAGGGTCCCCACCAAACTGCGGACCAACAACAGTTATAGTCTGGTATTCAGGATGAGCCATAGCATATGTGCGTCCAGTATTAGTTAACTCAGTTTGTTCAACACCGCAAACAAGGTCGCTTGCATCCATGTAGGTTATCAGCCTTAGAGCGCCATAGTTTAATCCGATGATGCGGGTGATGTTGCTGGGAACTGTGACGGTGCGGCCAGCCATGTCTGTAACTTCCTGTGTTCCAACCAGCGGTTCAGATGCAGAGGGAGAAAAGAGACCAGGCATTGAAAGAACTGTGAGACCGACAACCACAATTATGAAAATACAAATGACAGCAACCAGTTTTTTCATGGCTTATCACCAGTAGTTTTTTTGTTTATGGTTTGGAGAAGAAATGTTGTGATCGTCTCGATCTGGGGAGTTTCTATGTCGATGGGTTGGCCGCTTAGACTTTTCTCTTGAACCGCTGGGTTGAATGGTAATGAAGTGACGACTTGTTCTTTGCCTACCATAGCAGCCATTTTTTCTGCAACTGCGCTGTCGGCTTTGTTTAGGACGAAATAGACTGTTTTTCCGCCTTCCCGAACCATTGAAGTGATTTTCTTTGAGAGTTTTATGGATTCATACGAGGGATCTAGAACTGCTAAAGCAACATCAACCTCGCTTATCATGCCTCTGCCTAAGTGTTCCACGCCTGCTTCTGTATCAATAATGGCGATGTCTTTGGCGTCTAGTTGCAGGTGTTTTAGGAAGTCACGTGAGAGTCCACCCATGGGGCATGCGCAACCTTCACCATAGTGTTTGACTTTTCCAATCTGCAATAAGTATACATTGTCTTTCTTTGACAGGCAGTCAGCAGGAATGTTGTCTATACGCATTTTTTCAGTAAATATTTGGGCTTTTTCGCCTTTATCGCGAGCGGCAAACATTTTGCTTGTTACTGCTTTTTTTCCACCGATTTGATCCATTAATTCTTTGGGGGTTTTTATGCCTAGTTGTGCGCTGAGACCATAGTTTGATTCGTCAGAGTCGATTACTAAAACGCGGTATCTTTTGGTTTGGAAGTTGTTTGCTAAAAGGGTTGCAACGGTGCTTTTTCCGCTACCGCCTTTTCCACATATTAGAACCTTCATCATTCAACCATCCTTCAGTATTACTTTTTTACAAAAACGTAACACCTATTTTAGTGTTACTGATAAAAACAAACATACTACCATAAGATAATTAACATAAAAAGAACCAAGTAATGAGTAAACTGTTAAAAAGTAGAGACACACACGAGAAATACTGGAAACTCTTCAAGGAAAATGCCTTTAACAAGTACAATCTAGCCTCAACCCAACTCTACAGGATCGTTTCTTAGAATACACCTAAAAGACAACACAATTTTTCAGATTTAGCGGCTTTAAATCAACAAACCGAAAAAGGAACACTAAATTTCATAAATGATATCCAAGAATTTCTATCTAAAAAAAGCTTTAACTAACTCAACTATTAAAAGCCTTTTTATTTACGTTAACCAAAATTTAGCTAAGTGAACCAATTGGCTAACACTAAACATGGTTACGACCACTATGAACTCCTCAGTGCATTGCAGAAATGCATTCGTCGAGGCATGGAATATGAAGCTGCCCACTTCGCAGTTGAACTAGAAGAATTTAATCCCACAATGCTCTGGAACCGTCTGCGACTGATTGCATGCGAGGATGTCGGTCCAGCTAACCCGTTGATGCCCATTTTAATTGATGTTTTACAGAAGAATTATCTTGCAGAAAAATCTAAACTCACTGAGGGAGCATACAAGATGTACTTAGTTAACGCCGTTGTATGCTTGTGTTTTAGTCAAAAAAGCAGAATCACTGACGACCTATTAAACGTCGTCTACACTGAACGTGAACATGAAGCTAAATTTCCAGCAATCCCAGACTTTGCATTAGATAGGCATACTGCAAGGGGAAAAGCAATGGGAAAAGGCATTGAAGATTTTTTTAGTGAAGGCAACAAATTAGAAAATGAAGCATTCATCAACCGCTATACTGAAAAAGCTAAAGAACTTTTAAAAAAATATGAAAAAGCACCACAATAAAAACTGCTTATAAGATTCTATTTTAGCGTATTCGCTTAAGCGTTGCAGTTGCCACTCGTGTTCTGTGGCTAATCCGTCACTTTGATTACCTGTTTTTGCAGCGCCTGCCTTTATTGCATATATTGAAGTGCCGATTGAGTGAGTTGGCACGTGTGAAATTGCTACTGCATGTCCTGCCGCTCTAGTAGCAAAACAAACTAGCTTATCTTTTGCTTGCCGTGCTGCCGCATGGAAATCAAACAAAACCCTGCGAATTAGAGTCATTTTAAATACGCCAGTAACAACCCAAGCTCGACATGCTTCAATAGCTTTTTGTGGTCTGTTACCGTGAGGATGTTTTTCTTTAAATAAGGCGAGTACATGTTCGATGCAGTCGGCTACCCAGAGTACCAATCTTTTTTGGTCAGACTTAAACGCTGATGTGCAAATAAGTCGGATTTTGGTCTGTTTAAGATTTACGACTGAACTGATGCTCGGACATTAAAAGTTAGGATGTGTAGTTTTAGTTTGTTTTCAACTTGCTTCGTTGGAATCATGCATTGTTTGCCTTGTTATTTCTTGTTTTTTCTTATTTTGTATAGTGCAAAAGCTGTTGCAATGATTAAACTTATAATCACGCTTATGACAACGATTATTATAACAGTATCGGTGTGGTCTTGTACGAAGTTCCGTTGAATTGAGGTCATTTCAGTTTGACTTGACGAATCATATGCAATTGCTGTTATGGTGTGTTTGCCAATTGTGTAATTGCTTGTGTTGAATTGCCAACTATAAGGTACGGATGAATC
>JAAZFA010000398.1 GCA_012511995.1 Thermoproteota archaeon
CCAATATAGAGGTAGACCGATAGCTACCTTAACAGGATCAGCCTCCTCAACCAGCCAAACTACACTAGGCAAAGCTGCTTCTACATCAGACTCTTTGTAAAGGTGAATCTGCATTGGTAAATCTAACAACTTTGCGGCCTCAATCGCGACCTCAGTCTCTTCTTCATTCTCTAAACTCACATGTAACAGATTCACTTTGACACCCTGTTTACTCGCCAAATAAGCTATTATACTGCTGTCTAACCCACCAGAAAACGCCACAGCAACCTCTTTCAATCCATGCACACGCCGTCTAATAGATTCACAAAGAAGAGCTTGGAGCCTCTGGGCTGCTTGACCCAAAGTTATTTGCTTTGGCTCATTGAAAGACAAACGTTTTACCGGTTTAAATTTAAAGCCATCCTTATCAACAAACCCTAAAGTTCCAGGCGGAAAAGAAACCGGATTATCTATACCCAACCGCCACAGCGCCCTACGGTTAGTTGAATACGCTGCCACGTTTTTGCTCTCACCATAATAAAGTGGTTGCATACCTATAGCATCCCTACCTGCCGCCATCCAACCCTCCTTCAGCATCCAAAAAGCATAATCCCCGTCTGCTTGTTCAATAAGCGTTTGTAACAAACTTTCACAGTGCTCAGGGTTAGCCTCCACTTGCATAGTTAATGACTCCTTGTCAATAGGCGCATAGACCCTTCCCTCAAAAAGCAACGCAGAATCATCCAACTGCAACGATTCATACCCACTAGAGCCTATTGGCCTAGAACTAATACAACCCAGAACACTCGAAGCTTCTAACCCCTGCCGATTAACTATACCCAAAGGGTTCTCAAAAAAACTTCGCCTCGAAGTAATAACACCAAAATGCGAAACCTGACCAAAATCGAAGGAATGCAACAAATCTAAAACACGATTAACTACGTTATCGCCATTTTTATCCAGCACTCCAACAGTAAGCCTCATAACAAATTCACCCAAACAACCCAAACAATAAACAATCAAACTAATAACGTCGGTAACACATTAATCTTTAATTACACTAACTTTTAACTTGAGGAAAAATTCCTTGCCCATCTTACCCATAGACACTGGTCGTTACGGAACATCTGAAATGCTCAAAATATTTGACGAAAAAACACGCATCCAAAAACACTTGGATGTAGAAGCGGCCCTTGCGCTAGCACATGCCGAAGTAGGTAACATCCCCCAAAAAGACGCTGAAAAAATCGCGAAAATGGCATCAATAAAATACGTCAAAATCAAACGTGTAAAAGTTATCGAAAAAGAAATCAGACATGACATAGCCTCGTTGGTACGGGCACTCTCTGAGCAATGTGGTCCAAGCGGCGCATACGTACACCTTGGCGCAACAAGCTACGATATCGTCGACACCGCCAATGCACTACAACTAAAAGACGCCATAAAAGTTCTTGAAAAACGGCTAACAGATTTCAAAATAATTCTCCAACAACAAGCAGCTACCCACAAAGCCACAGTTATGATTGGCAGAACACACGGTCAACATGCCCTCCCAATCACCTTAGGCTTCAAATTCGCAGTCTGGGGATACGAAATCAACCGCCACCTCCAACGCCTTGATGAATGCAAAAAAAGAGTAGTAGCTGGAAAAATCAGTGGCGCCGTCGGAACACAAGCAAGCCTAGGCGAAAACGCCTCAAAAATTCAAGCCCTCGTAATGAAGC
>JAAZFA010000055.1 GCA_012511995.1 Thermoproteota archaeon
TAATAGTCTTTGGAACCGTACTCGTTGACTTCTTGGCTACGTTGATCGGGCGAATGATTAAACCGATGTTCCCTGAATCAAAGGGCGAAATCGCTGACATGCTAAAGAACCTATTGTTCATTGGCTTGATCGCTTTTGTACTATTACTGGCATTGGATGTCATGCTACTTTCCGGAAGCACAATATATCCGTTGATACTTGGCTTTGTATTAATTGGAGCCGGCATAGCGTTAACAGATGGATTGATAAAATCAATAACTGACGACCATGAAGAATTCAAAGCAGTCGCTGGATACGCAAAGTTTGTACTATACGCGATCTTCTTGATTATCGGTACAGGCGGTGTATTTGCAACGTTCCCAGGGGTTACAGACATAATCGCTAATATTTCGTGGGCTTTTGCTATCGCTTTTGCAATAATGCTGATCCCAATAGCATATGCCATTGCTAAAAAAATGAATAAAGAATCCTAAATTTTCCATCCTTTTTTATTTTTTTTAATTGATTCAATGTCATTTTTGTAAAATAATGCCTAAATGTCCGCTAAGCTGTTCTAGATTTGGATAAGAAAGTAACAGTTTAGGCTAGAGTATTTTGTGTCTCTACTATTCAAGGTTGAATTGGTATTCATATGATAGATCTGGTTTGTGGTTTAGTCGTAGAAAAACGTCATGGTGGGCTTTGTTTTCAGTTACCCAGTGTGGGTAGGATTAGTCGTGATAGCTCCGCTTTAGCGGTGATGTGTATGCCCGTGGAGTTTTCTGACAGGAGGTATTGGTTGCTGTCGGTATGTCGTCGAGTTGCGTTTTTTGCCGAGGTAAGCCAATACATAGCCATCTTATCAGGTTATATTCTAGATTTTCTATAGATTTTCCAGACACGAATCTCTAACTGTTGTTATTGCTATGGTCTAATCAGTTATTTGGGGTTGGTTGCATCAGGGTTAAATGCCAAAGGGACACAATAGTGTGAAGGCTGTTAGCATGGCAAATGCCGATGTAAAGAAAAAGTACTCGAACTTTTTTGCTCCAAAAATGCAGATTCTTGTAGATCAAAACGATATTTTCATAAATCACAACATTATTTCTGCGTCGGTAACTGTGGAAGAGGGGGTTTTAGGACTCAGTTTGAGGTGAAATCGTTTGATATCATTAAAACGTCTGTTTAGGCAGACGCATTACCTTAAGAAAGTGAGCGTGTCAGTAATCGTTGCTAAATATACTGCTGGTTGTTTTGTGATCTTTTCTTGATTTGAGCCTACAAGGTAAAGGGAAGGGCACTCAATACGTTTTTTACTTGCTAAGGAATTATACGTAGGGCTTTTTAACCATAGTTATTTAAGTTATCTGCAGTTAACTTGTATGTCGGGTTTTTTATGACCTCAAATGAGATTGGCCAAATTAAGCCCTTATTAAAAGAGTACGTTGAAAAAAGCTTAGCGGTTACCGAACTCCATTGGGATAATACTAGTTCGTCCAAACTTCTTTTTAATCCTTATTCGCCAGTAGAGAAAGAAAAAATCGCTCATTACTTTCTTTTGGTTTCAGCCCTAGACACTGCTGATTTAGTAAGTCGGTCTGAGAACACTCGAGCGTTTATAGTCTCTGTTCATGGCGCGTTGGGTGATGGTTTATTCCAAACTAACCAATCCAGTAGAATCCAAAAAATTACAGAAGAATTTAGTGTTTTTTATGAATTAGGTCCTGCTAAGAATATTATTCCTGAAGTTTTTGAATCCGTTAATTTTTTTGTGGAAAATACTGCCAATCGCAGCCTTGTCAAGTTCGCAAAGCAATTTGCTGAACCACAGGACTTCGTTGAGGTGTTGGGTGAGAGAATTCCCTTTTTAGGTGGGCGGTATGTTGATCATGCTTGGATGTATCTTAGATGGTTGGTTCGTCCTCTCCCATGCCTTGGTGTATTCGACAATTTTTTGTGTAGTCAACTGAAGGTTCCTTTAACGTCGTTTGTGCGTAACGTTGCGTTTTGTTTAGGTATATGTTCCAGTCTGGTTGCGGATTGGAATAATCCCTCTTATGTGGAGCAAGAGAGGAACCAGTTGACAGAGTTTGCGGCGCAAATGTTTCCAGGCGACCCATGTGCTGTGGATTATCCCTTTTATGTATTGGGTCGTTGGATAAACGGTGAAAAACTAAACAGTAACACCCTTAAGAGTCACCTGGTTTTTTGGAGAAAGCTAAATAGTCAACTCAATAAGCCTTTGATAACGTTTGATGTTGTTTCAAGAAATGAATCAACTTTTGAACTTAAGGTTCGAGAGGAGTTAGAGAAGCTTAAGGTTTTGTTTCAATTCGAGCCCTATCCGTTTTCACTTCCAGAAAAAAGTGGAATACCTCGCTACAAACCGGATTTTTTGCTTCCGAGAATTAAAAAGAATGGTAAGATAGTGTTATTGGAGCCTCATGGTGTTTGGACCCCTCTTGAGCGAAGGGTTGTTTCGTTTGGGCGAGAAACGTTTCCAATAATGGTTAATCCTTCACAGATAAACCCTGAAGAGTCAATGTTTGTCAATAAACTACGTGTTTTCAGAAAGACATACAAGGACATGTACTACTTGATATTGATAGTTCCATCAGTTGTAAAAGAACGGGTAGCAAGAGACTATCCAGACATATACGATGAATTATACGACGGGGCAGACATTCCAAAATTACTCTATGACTTGAAAAAAAAGAGTGACTAATGGGGCTGTAGGCAAGTATACTACAAATGGATACGGTCATTGAGGCTGAAAAGGAAACTTAAGAGTGGTTTAACTAGAGCGAGGGAATAGAGCGCTGGTTATTTTAGCAAATGACCAACCATAAACGTTATCTCAACTTAGGTCTATTACCTTCTTTGAGTTTAAGTCGTTGTTATTTCAGTAAGTCTTCTTTATCATAATTAGGAAAGAAGAACAATATATTTCCCCTTTCGGGGATTGTGTTTACAGAATAGACTTCCATGTGATATTTCAAGTGGTGTTCTCCCTTAACTGCTTCAAGGGCAAATCCAATGCCGCTAAAGATTCCCAATAACTCGCCCCCATATGTTGTTTTTTTCGCCTCTTCGCCAAAGAGCTACAACTTCTTTTGGAAATACCGTATGCAATCAGAGGCGATATTTACCTCTGTCTATCCGTTTAAAGATTCTATCTTGTGGTGGGGCGGTTGAAGATTTGTTTCCAGGATAAGTTAAGCCAGCGGTTGGTTGTGTTAACATCTTTTTATCGCTCTGGGTATTTGGCTTCTATAAAGTCTCTGATTTGACCTACAGTAGCTTTGCAATCCATATAGATAATAGAGCTTCTTTGATTGCCTCTCTAAGAGTAATACCTATCATTAATCCTTCTTTTTAGGAATTGTATGGCTTAGTTTATCGTCTTTATAGTACTCCATAAACATTTTTTCGCAGTCAGAACAAGAATGTTGCTTGACGTGGAACGGACCGTAATCCCATTCTTTACCCGTAAGTTTCACAGGTGAATTGCA
>JAAZFA010000399.1 GCA_012511995.1 Thermoproteota archaeon
AAGATGCCTAATCCGGCGTTTGTGTATTCTTCTGTCAAGAAATCAACAATTACCTTAACGTGCTCATCTGTTACTGTAACAATAGAGTAGTCCTCGTTTGTTGATAGTGTACATTGAGCTAAAGCGACGCTTAAGCGTGCAATCTTGTATTTCATGTCGATGCTGACAAGTGGGATTGCTTCCAAGAAAAATCTGTTATAGAGTTCTGTTGATTTTTGCAAAAGCAAAGTAACGGCTGGTTCTGTCCATTCAATCTTTGCGTTTTCGCTCCATGCCCATTTTAGGACTTCTGAGAGGCTGTCGAGTTCAGGGTCGGGTTTCTGTGTTATTTTTCTGTTGATTAATTCTGCAGTTACGTCTCTTTGGTCTGAAAATACGCATAGGTCTATTCTTGCTATACTTGTTTGGTCTAAAATTGTTGCGAGTGCTTGTATTGGGTGTAGAAAGCTGCCGAGGCTTTTGGTGCTGTACCGGTCTGCTTCTCTGTCAACGGCATTGTAGATTTTTATTTGTCGGGTTCTAGCGTTTGTGTTGCTTTTTGCTGCTTTTATTATGGATAATATCCCGCTTCTCTCTGCTTCAGCCAGTGCTGCCCAGCATGAAGCGCCCAGCTTGTGGGCTCCATCGATTGCTAAGAGTTTGCGGTCCATTAATGGCAGGAAGCCCCAGTCGATGAACCAGCCTTCTCTGTCTGTTTGGGTGGCTGCTCCTGTTAATCCAACTGTTGATGCAGTTTCAGCAGAGATGACAACTCCGGCTTTGAGAAGCCCCGAGAGTTTTTTGTCTGTTTCGCTTTTGCCTGTTGTAGTGTCGCCTATTATGTTGATTATCAGCCAACCGCGTTGCAATTCATTGTTGAGTTTTACTTCTATTGGTGAAAAATAGCCTAAGAGGGCGGCTTTAGCAATGTTTTGTCGACCTACAACATGGCTGTATAGTTCAAAGTTGGTTATAATCCAGTTAAACCGTTCAGCAACAGTTTTGTCTTGAAATTTTGCTTGGATTTGGGATAATTTGTTTACATTAAAACTATGGTTATCTTCTGGGAATTCAACGTTGTATGCGAGTAGGGTTGTTTTTTGTGTTCTTGGATTTGGTATGGGTATGCCTGTCAAGTTTACAAGAGTACTTGGTTGAAAATTAAGCTGGGTGTCTGAGATAACGTAGAGGTCAAGATGCTTGTATTCGTAGCCTTTGTCATCAACAATCTTGTTACCAAGCTTTTCTAGTGTAAAGACTGGGGGGCGTACTCTTAGGGAATAAACTGTTCGATGTTTCAGTTCTGCTTTGATGAACACTGAGGCGTTTGGATGCTGGGTTTTTAGATGCTTGCGTAGTCGGTTGTTTTTGGTTTCCTCAGATACTGCAACTAAGCTAAGGTTCACTGGGTCATCAATAGTTATTCTATGTATTATAGATGCGTCGTCTTGGTCTTTTTCTTTTATTATGGCGCTTATCTCTGAGGGGACACTGTAGGCTGTGCTTGTGCTTGAAATGACCGCTTGGATTGTTATGGGGGTACTGATGTTTTTGGGGTTTTCTATTTCGTTTATGTGTCTTAGGATTATTGAGTTATTTTTGGGTGTATTGTTGAAGTCTTTACGTGAGATAGGGGATGTGGTTTGATGTTTGTTTTCGCAGATATACCAGATTGTTTCTATATCGTCTTTATGGTGTTCTGTAACTGGTGTTTTGCATGTTGGACACAATAATGGAGTGTGGATGGTCATTGTTTTGGCACCTCTTCGGCTCCGCGTTTTATCCATAGTCGTCCTGTGCTGCTTGTTTGATAGACGACATAGAGGTCTGGGAGGTCTTGCTCAAGGGTTCTTAGTAACCGTAGAAAATCTACTTGTGGTCCACGTAGTACTAAACCATGGGTAACTGAGACTTTCTGTAGACTATCTATTAGTTCTTTTTCAGGAGGTTTTTTAGGTTGGCAAACATTCATCTTTTCTTACACCTTGAGTTAAGTTGCCTATAATCGGTAGAGGTAGAATGCCTCACTTGAGGAAAAACTATAATAGTAAAATTATATATGTATCACTGTGAAACACTTTGGCTATGAATAGTAAACAGCAAATTATCCTCATAGAGCTCCTTGATGCTAACAAAAAAAGCTTCAGAGCGTTACAACAAGCTACCAAAATAAGCCCAAGAATACTAAAGACCCACTTGAATATTTTAAAGGATAAAGGTTTGATAACCGAAGAAATCGACAATTCTTGGAGAAAAGCAGCAAATATTGATAACCGCCCACGTATCTATGCACTTACAAGAAAAGGTATAGCGAAGGCTTTAGGAGAAAATACAATTGCTTGTGAGAAGTCAGTTAGTAGAAGTTTAAGTATGCTTGAGAGCATTGTTGCTAACCTTGATACTCAAAAAATCAGGAAAGCTTTCGAACCTAAATTATCTAAAACAATGGAAACTTCACCTGTAGAATTCAAAAAGCTCACTATCGAATATGAGAAAACTCTTTTAGTTGATCAAGACCCTTTAACTCTCAAACAGTTTGTGGAAGACAGTGAAAGATTTGGTGATTCTTGCCGTTATTTTGATGAGTATGGTGAAGAATGGGATG
>JAAZFA010000056.1 GCA_012511995.1 Thermoproteota archaeon
CCTCAGGATAATCCTATGAAGTGGGCTTCTACCTAACATCAACTAATCTAATAATATTAGCAATAGTTACAATCGTTGCTTTCTTCTTAAGACGCTCATGGCGCCAAATCTGTCCGCTTAGTGCTTTAATTGCCCTCTTTAACCGGTTCCCGCCATTTAAATGGATTTCCGGAGTACGGTTAAAGAAGAAAAGTGCAGAGTCTGGTATTTGTAAACGCGTTTTGCTCTACACAAGTCAAAGATGTATATGAAAAGAAAGGGGGTGATGTGGCTAGTCCAAACCAACGGATAGCCGAGATTCTTTCAACCCAAGTTTGGTTCAGTTGTAATTGTTTTCGCTATTATAGTGCTTGCATTAGTGACCGTTTCTATAGGATTTTTTCTACAAAAACGAAACATTCAAACAACAATGTGTTAATCTTTTATTCTAATCCTCATTTAGACAAGTAAGGTAAATTCTCATGAAGGTTGTTGCGTTTAATGGAAGCCCAAGACAGAATGGAAATACAGCAGTACTAATTAACAGAGTCCTAAAAGAACTTACCGTAGAAGGTATAGAAACTGACTTTATCCAACTTGGTGGACAACAAATACACGGTTGCATGGCTTGCGGAATATGCAGAAAACAAAAAAACAAACAGTGCAAAATAGACGATAACATTAATCAATACATCCAAAAGATGGCGGAAGCTGATGGTATTATCCTTGGGTCTCCAACATATTTTTCCATGATGACCCCCGAATTAAAAGCACTCATTGATCGTGCAGGTTACGTTGCAAGAAGTAATGACTTTTTGTTTAAACGCAAAGTAGGTGCTGCCATAGTTGCAGTACGCCGAACAGGAGCGATGCCCACCTTTGACGCCATAAACCATTTTTTCTTAATCAACGAAATGATAGTGCCCGGTTCATCCTATTGGAATGTAGGAATCGGCAGGGCTGTAGGCGATGTAGAGCAGGATGAAGAAGGATTGGCAACCATGGAGACTTTGGGGAAAAACATGGCTTGGTTGATTAAGAAATTAAAAATTAAATAATTCCCTCAAATTTATTCAATTATTTGAAAAAACAGCAAGTTTTTTAGAACAAAGAAGAAAAAGATGGGTTTAACCCATGATTGCGTTGAGGTCTTCATCCGCTGTTTTAATCGGCATGATGTTGAATTTTTCAACAAGAACATTCAAGATGCCAGGAGTGATGAACGCTGGAAGGCTGGGTCCTATGCGAATATCTTTTACACCCAAATGTAGCAACGACAGAAGAATGGCGACTGCTTTCTGTTCATACCATGATAAAACAATTGATAGCGGTAGGTCGTTTACTCCGACTTTGAATGCATCTGCTAATGCTAAGGCAATTTTAACTGCACTATACGCATCATTGCATTGACCAATATCTAGTAACCGTGGGATGTCATCTATCATACCAAGATCTTTATCAAAGAAGCGGAATTTACCACAAGCCAACGTTAGGATGATGGTGTTTTTAGGTGCTTTCTCGACGAGTTCAGAGTAATAGCTACGTGAGTTTTTTGCTCCATCGCATCCACCCACTAGAATGAAGCGTTTGATATGCCCATCTTTAACTGATTGAATAACTTTATCTGCAACGTTTAGCACGGCATTTCTCCCAAAACCAGTGAGTATAGTTTTACCTTCGGCATCCTCGGGGAAACCTGGTAATTCGAGTGCTTTGTTTATTACTTCACTGAAGTCTGGACCATTTACATGTGGTACACCAGGGAAGCCAACTGGACCAGTGGTGAAAATATTTTTGCTGTAGCTTTCCATTGGACGCTGGATACAATTGGTAGTCATTAGGATTGCTCCGGGAAATTGTGCGAATTCTTTTTGCTGATTAAACCATGCAGTACCATAGTGACCGTAGAAATTAGGGTACTTTTTAAGTTCAGGGTAACCATGGGTTGGGAGCATTTCTCCGTGTGTATAAACTGTAATGTTTTTGTCTTGTGTTTGTTTGAGAATCTCCTCCAAGTCTATTAGGTCATGTCCTGAAACGAGAATTGCTTTACCTTTTTTGTGGCCTAATGGCACTTTAGTAGGGACTGGATGACCATAGCGTTCTGTATTGCCCGCATCGAGGAGTTCCATCGCTCGGATGTTTATTTCTCCACACTTGAAAACTAAGCCAACAAAGGCGTTAACATCAAGGGCTTTATTGAGTGGTGCTGCTAAACCTTCGTAGATAAAGTCGAAAACTTTCGGGTCTTTCTTACCGAGTAAATATGCATGGTATGCATAAGCGGCCACACCTTTCAAACCGAAGGTAAGTAGCCATTGTAGTGAGTGTAAATCTGGATTAATAGAGGGCTCAGAATTTATACCGTGTTCTTTTCCCTGTGCAACTAAGCCTTCGGTTGTGTTTTCAAGTTTTAAGTAGGGATTTTTATTATGGATTTTTTGTTGTACTTGCAGTTGGTAATCTTCAGTTTTTTTAAGGTATTTCACGATTGCTTGGGGGTCAAAATTAACGTTGGTTAGTGTGGCAAAGAGAGCTTCGGAGGTGAATACATCTATTTGTTCGTCTCTTAATCCAGCGTTGTTGGCTAGAATCGAGAGTTGGCTGAGTTCTCTAAGTTTGTAAACGAGTAGGTCTTGGAGGTTTGCGACTTCGGGGGTTTTACCGCATACACCCATTACGGTGCAACCTTGTCCCTTGGCTGTTTGCTCGCATTGATAACAAAACATTTGATTTTGACTCATCTTGATCACAAGCATAAATTATAGGTTCTTCATGAAATAGCTGTTGTCCCTGATATTTAAGGGATAATGCTATGTCTGCACACATTACTAATCTTGACCTTATATGGTATCTTGATTCTATAAAAACCGCCAAATTATCCTCATACACAACATTAAGTATTACGTTGAGGAACTGCTAAATATTTCTAAAAGCAATTAAAATACAGTTATGATCGAAAAAAACTTTAAAACACAAATAAGAGTTGCCTGCCTCGGAGATAGTATAACAGAATTGAGCGGTTATCCACATATGGTGTCAAAGAGACTGGGTAACAATTATGTTGTGGGAAACTTTGGTGCCTGTGGAACCAGCGTTTTACTTGATTCAGAGAGCCCATACATATACAGTGAAGCGCTTTCACAAGCAAAAAAATTTCATCCAGATATTGCCATAATTATGCTTGGTACTAATGATGCAATTTGTTCATTTGAACAGAATGAACTTGCTTTTATTGATGATTATTTGATGTTGGTGGTCAATGTTCAGTCTTTTGATAGCAAACCTGTAGTATGGATTGTTAAACCTCCGCCCATTTTTGGTGATGGCATGTGGTTGAACAGTACTGTCTTATCATACAAAGTTATTCCTGCTATTATGAAGGTTGCAACGAGAGCTAATTTGCAAGTTATCGACGTTTACTCTGCTCTTGATAACGTCTGCTTTTTTAACGACGGTGTCCATCCAAACTGCGAAGCTGCAAAAGTTATAGCGGAAATAGTCTGCCAAGCCATAGTGTCTCGATAAGAATTCCTGCTAGTGACGATTTCTAATTAATCTTTATTGCTGAAACATATTGTTATACCGCAAACTAAAATTAGGGGATGCCAATTCTTTTGAGGAAATTAATTAGGGTTGACTATGTACAACAAGCAGATGCCTTTAGCTTTAAGCGTGGTCTTATTGATCTTTATTTCTAGTCTTGTCTCGGCTGGTCTGTATCAAATAATCAAGTATGACACCATTGTTCGTATTGCCTGCATTGGAGACAGTATAACAGAATTAAGTGGATACCCTTCTAAACTTCAGTTTTTACTTGGTGCAAACTATTCAGTCTCCAACTTTGGAGTATCAGGTTCAACGGTATCCTGTGATAACAAGATTGCTTATATGGAGCAAAAAAAATTCCATGAGGCGTTGGCTTTTCAACCAGATGTAGTTATAATCATGCTTGGAACTAATGATGCAAATTTGAAAACAGCTAATGACCCCGACATCAGTGAAGACTACAAGCAAATAGTAAATTCTTTCCGAGCATTAACAAGTCAACCAGATATTATGATGGTGCAGCCACCACCCATATATTCAGATTCTTCAGGTTATAATAACACGTATTTAATCAACAACGTTATTCCAACTATCAATAGTGTAGCCGAACACTTTGACTTACATAGCGTTGACATGTATAGTGCGTTGAATGATTCTAAATATTTCGCTGATGGAATACATCCTAATAATGAAGGTTCAACTGTCATCGCATCCACAGTTTATCAAGCAATAGAGAATAAATTAGGGTATTCTGGTCTCTTTTAAATCGTTCAAACAAAATGGCATTCTTTAAAGTTGAGTGCTTTAATAATAATTATTAACATTAACGTTTATACTGATTAGTTGACGCTTTAGGGAGACCGAAAATTGCACCTAAAAAATGGTGTCGGCGTACTTCCCGTTAATTTAATTCGAACGATCGCTATAGTCTTTGTCATTCTACTTCATGCCTCTACCCAACCCTATACTGATATAGAGTTGATGTCTACGCAAGGAGTCCAAATTTGGTGGGCTTCAAACGTCTATAATTCCCTTTCCCGAGTATGTATCCCACTGTTTGTAATGTTAACAGGGGCACTTTTGCTTCAACCAAGTAAAGCTGATGAACCGATAAAGGTGTTCTTTAAAAAACGTTGGACCCGCCTTGGTGTTCCTGTTATTTTTTGGGCATTTGTCTATTTCGTTTGGGCTTCAATAGTGAACGGGAAAATATTACCCTTTGATAATAGTCTGCTGGCTCTTTTAACTGGACCCGGACCATATTACCACTTCTGGTATCTTTATTTACTATTCGGCATGTATCTTTTAACGCCAGTTCTGAGGATTATTCTCAAATATGCAGATAAACATATTCTACGTTACACGTTTGTCTTATGGTTCTTAGGAACCGCTGTTGTACCGCTTTTAACTCTGTTTGGACAATTCTATTTAAATGAAAATTTCTTTATCTTTACAGGTTGGATAGGCTACTTTGTCATAGGTGCTTACTTAACAAGGGTTCAGATAAAACCTTCATTCCTTATCACAGGCTTAGTTGGTGGTTTGCTTTGGACTATCATTGGAACTTATTTGGTCATTGGTTCATTAGGTGAATCATATAGTCAATTTTTTTACGACGGTTTTAGCATCAACATGATTATTGCTTCGACTGCGCTGTTTCTGCTTCTATTATCTATACCAAGTAATTTACAAAAGTCCATGGAAAAAAACTGTTTAATTCAACTTGTGAGCGCCAATACCCTACCCATATATCTCTTCCATGTTATCGTACTTGAATCTTTACAGAACGGTTACTTCGGTTTTACACTAAAGATTTCAAGTATGAATCCATTCATAGCAATTCCGCTTTCTGCTACACTCACTTTTTTCATTAGTTTGGCAGTAATTCTACCCTTAAAGAAAATTCCTTATGTGAATAAAATAATCGGATAGTAAAGTATACAATAGAAACAATTCTTATGTACTTCCTTAATCATACAGAAGGCGATACTTATGTCTGGCGAAACTGAAGCTAAGATTAAACAAGATATTCTAGTTGAAATCCAAACTCTAGAACAAAACTATCGGGTTCTTGTTGGATTTATTGCTGGAACAGATTATGACCCCCTTACGGTTGGTACAAGTATTCAAACCTTCAAAGATAGTCTGAGTCGTGCTAGTGCCTATGTGCTTGCTCTCTATAACCTTAAAGGTCGACGTGTTAACATACCTTGGGAGTCGCTTTTTACGAGCCTCGATTATGCGATAGCTACTTTTTCAGTTTCGGTTTCGAGTAAACAGTTGGATGCTGTTAGAACAATTCTTATAATGTCCAAGGAGCAGATGGGGCAGGTTCTTTCGTACTTCTCGGCTCTCAAGGAATCATTGAAATAAAGCAAATTTACTTTAGATTCGGTGTTGACCTGAGTATTTAATAAAAAGAACAACTTAGAGATACTGATCAGTGACAGTCATGGCGTATTTACGGGAAGACAAACAAAAGATTGAAATCGACTATCCCTTGGAAAAAGTTTGGGCAGCTATCCCTGAAGTAGTTAAAACTATCGAATGGACGATCGAGGAGAAGGACGATAACTTGTATAAACTTAAACTTAAGACAAAGAAGGGTTTCGTTGCTTATCCCTCCTCTGTATTTGTTGAAGTTATTGCAGTAGATGAACCGACAACGTGTGTAAGCATTAACGGGGAGACCCCTGTAACTACGATTACTTCTATGGCTGATTTTGGTAGAACTCGTGATCGGATTGAACTTTTTATTGAAGCTTTAGCTGTACAACTGGATAGAGCTGTGCAATTAGAGAAGCAAGAAAGACGCAAAAAGAAATAATTTTATTCGCTGATTTCCCAGCGTTTAAATACAAACAGTGCTGCTACAAATAATATTTCGGTATAGAGTAGGGCAAAGACTGCTGAACGGACGGCTATTAGAGTGATTGATTCTGAATAGAGTAAACGTGGTGGCTCGGTAGAGTTTGGGTTAATTAGGTTTTGAATGTCAGTGTAGTAGAAGTTCACGTTAGCATCGGGGTAGAGTGTTGCTTTTATTAAATTGACGCCTATGCTATCGGTTCCTGTGGTTGTGGCTGCAAAAGTGTTGATGGTTACAGTTGAAATGGTGATGTTTTGTCCTGTCATTACATTCATTGTTCCTGAAGCGCCGCTACCTGGAATGTAATTTAACGGCCCTGGATTGTCGGATAGTTGACCAACTATGCTTGTTCCAAATAGCAAGGCGACGAATAATCCTAATGTTGTTAGAATAGCAAGCAGCGAGTTTTTTGAAATGGTGCCTGCTACTATGACAACTCCTACCCAGATGAAAGTGCTTAAGATATCCCCTAGTAGGGCGAGTGGTACTAAGTGAAGGCTGTTTTGAGGACCATAAACAAGCAGTCCTCCTATGATTGTATAAGTGTAGATTACACCGTAAGTGGCAAGTATAACTATGAATATAGCGAACAGTTTACCTAAGAATACCATCGTACGTGACACTGGTTTAGTTAATAATGGGATGATTGTGCCTTTTTCGTATTCACCTGAAATGCAATATGCTCCGGTAACTATTGCGAAAAGAACGAAGACAAAGCTGCCTACGCTAAATGTTACCGTAAAGTAGGGGTTTTCTGAGACGCCCAACGCTGCAGGTAACGCTATATTAAGAGTAGCGAAGATGAATGCAAAAATTAAGGCTCCTATGAACATTTTTTTACGTATATTCCAGAGCATTTCGTAGCGGACAACTGCCCAAAAACGCTTCATCCAGCTTACTTTTGTTTCTGACATTTACTTTTTGGCTCCTTGCGATTTGATTAATTCTAAAAATATATCTTCTAAACCATGACCCTTCATACTCATGCTTACGATGATACCGCCTGACGATGTTATGGTTTGGGAAATTTTTTCTCGTACTTCTTCGCGAGTATTTAGGTTAATGTTTAACGTAGCGTTTTTTTGTGTAATTTCTTTAACGAAGGGTAGCTCTTTTAATGAAGAGATTACTTTTTGGTTGAGGTTTACAATTTCTACTTGAATGCTGACTGGACCTGATATTTTGTGTGAGACATTCTCAAGAGTATCTGAAACTAGTGCTTGGCCTCGGTTGATTATGGTCACATGGCTGCATATTTGTTCTACTTCAAAGAGTAGGTGAGATGAAACAAGCACTGTCATGCCATCTTTACTGATGGCTTTAATGAGTTCACGGACTTCTACCATACCAACCGGATCTAAGCCCATGCTGGGTTCATCGAGAATTACTAGTTCGGGGTTAGTTAGTAGTGCTTGTGCAATACCTATTCGTTGTTGCATGCCTTTGCTGTATTTGCCTATAAGGTCGTTTTCTCTTCCTTTTAATCCTACAAGCTCGATAAGTTTTGAGATTTGTTCTTTGAGCTCAACAGGATTCATGCCATACATGCGGCCGTATATGTCAAGTAATTCGGCGCCTTTAAGATGTTTAGGAAAGCGCGGTAATTCTGGCATGTAACCTATGCGTAAGCGTGAATCTGCATCGTCTAACTGAACTTTTTTTCCAAGAACTGTCGCCGAGCCAGATGTGGCTTTGAGTAATCCAATGAGGATTTTTATGGTGGTTGATTTCCCTGCGCCGTTTGGTCCTAGGAAACCGTGTATGGTGTTGTGTTGGACTTTGATGTTTAATTTGTTTACCGCTACTAGATTGCCGTATTGTTTTGTTAAATCCTGAGTTTCAATGGTATAGTCCATAGTCATCGTCTGCCTGTCTGTGTTATCAGTGTTTTTTTATTTAAGCTTAATCTATAGTCACTGGTATGGAAACAGACTCATCTGGTTAGGATTCTATTTTTTTATAATTCAAGTTCTATGGCTGTATAGACAGTTTCAGCAATAATCTTGGCGCCTTCCCAACTTGGATGGATTCCGTCGGCGAAGTAATTTTTATAGTTAAGCTACGGAGTGTTAACATCAATCGTTTCTATTCCTGTTTGGCTTGCTACTTCACTGGTACTTGGCAGAATATTTAGCCAGTAACTCATTTTTTAGAGTGCTTGTGTCATTAAAAATTGGAGGCGGTTGTACAATCCAGATTTTGGGTTTACTCTCAAGCGATTGGAAAGTTTCTACAAGCTTTATGTAATCTGTGATGACCTCTGTGGTTGTTAGACTTAGGTCTCCATTAACATCGTTGATGCCCGCATGATTATAACAACACTTGGTTGAAAACCTGTTGCTAAAAGGAAGAATGATTCATTCATTTATGGTTGACCCTTTAGGGAAACGGTGCTTCCGTTTACACCGAAGTCACTGACGATATAACCTAAACCTATTTAGTTTCATAGGTAGAGAGTGTATCCGGTTCCCTTGGTTATGCTGTCACCGACGCAGGCAACTCGAATTGGTTCTTTCTTTCCAGTGGTTATTGAGGTTGCTTGTATGATGT
Organism: Thermoproteota archaeon; assembly: GCA_012511995.1. Classification (GTDB taxonomy): domain Archaea; phylum Thermoproteota; class Bathyarchaeia; order Bathyarchaeales; family Bathycorpusculaceae; genus Bathycorpusculum. Next base: position 8,948 of record JAAZFA010000056.1, read on the forward strand.
AGGCTTCTACGGTTGCTAAAACAATTAAAACAATAATTTGCATGTTAAAATCCTGTTATTCGATTCATGTCTTTCATGTTATGGCATTTAGCTTTTAAGCTTAAATGAATCTGTAGATAGTTGATGGTGCCGTTATGGTTTAACTTGAGCTTTTTTTCAAATACATTAATATCCTTCAAAGTATTTTTTAGGCGGATAAAACGTTAGACCTAAACACTGTGTTTGGTTTATCTTAGAATTGGATTATCTACCAATTTTTACAGACTGACGTTTCTTATAATTCACGGATGATAATAAATTGAAAATTGAAGTACTCGGAGGAGCACG
>JAAZFA010000400.1 GCA_012511995.1 Thermoproteota archaeon
AAGATTAGCGACGAAGAAGCGGCAGGAGAGCTACCCCAATTGGTTATTAGCCAAGAAGTGAACGAGAAGGTTTGGAGTAGAGGAATCGAAAAGCCACCACGTAAAATAAAGACACGTATCACCAAGGATCGAGACGGTAACGTTACTGTTTGCTTGGCTGAAAACCAGTAATTTATTTTTATTACCTTTAATAATTATAGAGACATAGCGTAGGTAAAGAATTCTTACCTCATTAAAATGTTAAAAATAGGTTACATAGTATTGAGGAGCAGGGTTGCGCTTCCGTGACGTTTAAATGCATGAGCCTAGAACAATATTGCCGTATAGAAACAGGTAGATTTTTTTGACTGTTTATTTATCCAGCATCGTTGGAAGCCCAAGCATAGGCGTATATTCACTGGCCACAGAAAAAGTAGTAATTGTCCCTGTTATGCTTCCACAACCTAAAGCCCAAGAATTTGCTGACTGGCTAAAAACTGACTTAATCTATACATCCATCAGCGGTTCAGTCCTTGTAGGTTCATTAGCTTGCGCAAACTCTAAGGGTATACTTCTTCCACACTCTATCCGTAATGAAGAGCTTGAGCGTATAAAAACCATTTTTAAGGGCAATATTACCGTTATGGAAACTAAGAAAACGGCATATGGCAACTTGGTCCTTGCTAACGATTATGGGGCTGTTGTCGATCCACGGCTTAAGTCAAATGAGTTAAAGTTGATTTCTGAAACTTTGGGTGTAGAAGCTGTGGCAACTGAAATTGCTGCTCTACCGTACGTGGGCTCGCTGGCTTGTGCCACTAACAAAGGCGTTTTAGCACATCCTTTGCTTAAAGAAGAAGAGAAGAAAATTCTTGAAAGTGTTCTTAAGGTTCCCGTCGACGTAGGCACTATAAACTGCGGCATCCCATATATTGGGACAGGTTTAATTGCTAATAGCAATGCTGCAGTGGCTGGATCTATGACAACTGGACCTGAGATGTTTATAATTGAACACATTTTAGGGACTCTATAAAATTAGATACCCTTTTTGCATGGGGTAAAAAACAACGTTTTTTCTGGGGCAAATTAAATTGATATTAAACGGATTGCCAGAATGGTGAACATAAGCGTTAATACTTTGGAATCCGCGGTAGGGCGACTAAATTTCCTTTATAGAATGCTTTTGTAGTGACCATAAATATAATGCAACCACCAGCAATGCAATACCTATGCCCGATAATACTGCCCAGAACCACCAGAACCTTGGAGCGAGTGGTCAAGTTGCTATTAGAAGTAAAGTATACAGTAAAAGAGCTCCCTCCTGCCGATCCGAAAGCTACAAATAATCGGTTTTTGGGTATCACTCTTTCACCGCTTATTTCATATAAAAACGCAATTAATTTATTTTGTTATAGACTCGGTTAAAGTACCATTCAAACAACTCGTATTCAGGGTAATCGTCAAGTACGCGGAAATCTACCCTGTTTTTGGTAACATGGCTTAACTTGGTCATCAGTCAATGACTGCGTTTGGGAACATGCTGAATGTAAAAAAGTCAGACGTGCTGGGGCAAGTTAAATGACATCTACATTTTGGAGTACCATTTTTCGCTGAATAAGTTTATAATTGTGAATGCATTGGATGTTGTACAGGACGAGAAATTATGAAAGCTTTCAAAGTA
>JAAZFA010000401.1 GCA_012511995.1 Thermoproteota archaeon
AAATTACCTTCTGTTTAAATCCAATGGCAAGCGCTCCAAAAGTTATCAAATACACTGAGAATAAGCTAGTGATTACTGCACTTATAAACCCAAGTATTTCTGTTAGGTATGCAATTCCGATTAAACCTAACCCTACCGTTGGTACAAGTAACATGAGGAATTTGCCACTAACATAAACGCTAGATGTGCGCCTAAACGGCATTAGAATCGGCATAGACTCCAACATACCAGCTTTCTCTATACCGCCACTTTTTGTCCCATGACAGAAACATAATCATCAAGATGCTCTTGCAGATATGACTCCGCTTCAAGTACGCCCTTTAAGTACAGCACTGAAGCCCAAGGACGAATATCGAGATTACCTCCAATTGAAATATCTGTAACATCTCGATCCTGGTAGACTGCATCAAACCTTTTGAGGGAATCAACCCCGTCGATAATGGATTTTATTTCAACGCTACCCGGTACACATTTAGCATAAGTAACAAGCATATCACCATAAAAGGTGCATTAAACCATGAAATGCGTTGATCAAGACCCTCACCAAAATACTTTAGCGTATAACTCTCAGTAATAGTGCGCCATCTGCTCTCTGTTTCAAACTCGACCAAAAAAGACTTCAATGCAGACAAATAATCCTCTAAATCCTCACCTAAAGAAAACAGGGCATGAATCGCCATGCGCGTACTGGCATTGCTTGTTTCTGAAGCAGACAAACCACCATTAGGCAAAAACCCCCAGCACCCATTACTTTCATTTTGCGTTAATTTTAGCCAAATCGCCCCATTAAGGATAGAAAGTTTAGCCTTCTCATCATCAGAAAACAAATCAACAACCTGCCGCAATGCCAACAAAGTCCAACTAGTAGCAGATACCAAACTATCTTCATATTTCCATATGCTCCAGCCGCCATCTTCATTTTGGTTTTCGATGAGCCAATCTTTTGCTTTTCTAATAGCCTCTCTGACTTCTTGATCATCTAAAAAGAAGGAAAGCGCCAAGATTGCACGGCAGGTTGTATCTACAAAACTGTTACCTCGATTAATTAGTGGTCATCCATCACCATAGTCGCCGCCTAAATTTTGGTGACGGATAAGCCACTTTTTAGCCCTTTGAATACGATGATCCCTCTCTGGCAAAAGTTTGAACTTCATAAAAGTGAACAGAAATTCAGAAGTAGTCCAGACACCACCAACATCATTGGGTTTTTCTGCACAGAACCCCCCCGTCATCGTCTTTTTTGTTAATTTGCCAACTGAGCGCTTCATCTTGTTTTCGTCTTACCCACTCTGAATATACCAAACCTCAGCCATCCGCGCAACCGCTTGCAATATTTGCCATCAATTCAGCGGAAGTAGTTATAAAGCTTATAGATTCTAAAACAATACAGCATAACCAAGGAGCATAACATTGGCGCCGCAGAGTATATTCAAAGACGAGTCAAAACTAGACATAAACTATATCCCAGCACAGCTACCGCACAGAGAATCTCAACAACGGCTTCTGTGGGAATTCTTTAGTTTTATTTTACGCTGCCCCGAACGTATGTCACAACGTGTTATTTTAACAGGCGATGTGGGCACAGGCAAAACGGCGCTAGCCCAACATTTCGGTGCAACCATGACTACTGAGGCAAACAAAAAAGGGCTCAAATTCCGTTACATATACGTCAACTGCAGGGAATTCAGAGGTTTACTCCAACCAGTTCTGATTAATGTAATTAAAGTGTTCCGTCCAAATTTTCCAACCCGGGGCTATGGTATCGAAGAGGTCCTCGGTATGCTTATGCAGATGCTAGATGAGGAAGAAACATGCCTGATACTTACGCTAGATGAATTTGATAGTTTAATCGAGAAAGAGGGTTCAGACACCGTTTATAAACTTACAAGATTACAAGAAATGCGGCAGGGAAAGCCTCAGAGGATATCCTTTATCTTCATTATGCGTGATCTACTATCAACACAAAAACTCGATGACAGCGCACGGAGCACATTACAACGTAGCATCATACGTTTAGAACGTTACGGTAAACCACAACTAGTAGATATTCTATCTGATCGTGTAAAGTTAGCCTTTGAGCTTAGTACAGTGAGTGAGGATGTGATAGATTTAGTTGCAGAGTTAGCGTACTCAGAGACTGGCAATGCGCGTTTTGGCATTGAGTTACTTTGGCGCGCCGGAAAATATGCGGACGCTGGCGACGCTGAAATGTTGGAACCTGAGTGTGTGCGCCAAGCCATGTCAAGCATCGTGCCTAGTTTACGACGTAGTGAACTTAACTCGCTTAGTTTTCATGAGCGACTCTTTTTGCTTGCGACTGCAAGATACTTTAAAGAAAACGCGGAAGCTTACGTACCTATTACTGAACTTGAAAAAGCTTATTCAATTGTATGTGAAGAATTCAATGAGCAACCTAAGAGCCACACGCAAATCTGGTATTACATTCAGTATTTATCCAAATTAGGTGTACTCAAAACTGAGGTCACATCTGATATTGGCCGTTCCACCAAGATTTCATTACCAAGTATTCCTGCTGAAGAGTTGAAACGCCAACTAGAGGAAGGTTTTGAATATGAGTGGAGGCAAAAATAATTGGAACTCGAAGAAGTCTTTTCCTCAAAGCTTAGAATGAAAATCATAAAAACAATATGTCAATTAGGTCAACTGAACGCTTCTGACATCGCTAGGCGAATAAATCTAAATTATACTGCGACTCAGAAACATCTAAAACTTTTAGAGTCTGAAGGAGTATTGTCTGTTTGGGTTTATGGACGTGTCCATTTATACCGCTTGAGTGACTCAAAAAAAGCTAAAGCGGTAGTCGCCCTGGTTGAGGCTTGGACAAATACTTCTTAATTACTTCTCTTCGTGTTCTTTACCTTCTTGTACAAGCTTGCGGACTCTTTGACCACCCCTCCTTCCTGCTTCCTCAACTGTCATGCTTTTATCTTTTGTACGCTCTTGGTTTTTACTCAAAAAATTCCACCTCCATGGAGCTACAAAGTGGTACAGTTATACTGAGCTCATAAACGTATGTGACTGCCTAAAACCATCAACAATTGGTTGCAAATTTAACCAAAAATTTTTTCCATGTATTGTTGCTATAATTCAATTATTTTGGTTTCGTATTTTTTAGTGTCTAAAAGTGCAAAAGAGGGCTTTCCTGTTAGATAACCGCAGACTTCACCAGGGTTTATAACTAGTGTTTTACCTTTTTGCTGGGTACCTCTGTTATGGCTGTGTCCGTGAATTACAGCGTTAAAATATCCCGTTTCCACTATAACGTCTAAGAGTTCGGTTTCGTCTCCGTGTAGCAAGGCTATTTTGAAATCGTCTATGGTTATTTGAGTGAAGCGGTTGCGAATGATACAATTTGTTGTTTCTTGAAATTTTTTGGTTAATAGTTGATGGTCGCCATCGTTGTTGCCAAACACACCAACGAAATTGCAGTCAAGTTTTTTAAAATACTCTATTGTGAAGGGTGACACGAAGTCACCTGCATGGAGTACTAGGCTTACTTTGTACTCATTTAGTAACTGCACAGCTTTCTTAATGAGCGTGATGTTATCGTGTGAATCTGAAATGGCGCCTACTAACAATGTTTTCACTCTTGTGTTATTCTTATTAAAGGAATTAAATGCTTTTAATTTTTGTTTATGTCCCTGGTTCTGTCTGGATTTCTTAGGTTTGCCCTACAAGTAGGGTTAAGATATACGTCTTATTGTCGACAGATTGTTGCTAAACATTGAATGTCGAAAATGCAACCAACTCTACATTACTGCCAACATCATAGAAGATATACGAAAAAGCATAAGAAAAAACAAAATTATGCATGAAATTAATTTGTTTTACACAACTAAATGATTACTTATTATTTATGCTTATCAACGGCTTAATACGCCAATCCAGCAATGGGGCTAACGGAGTCTACTCAGTAACCATAAAATGCATACTTTTTGCACAAATGTACTAAGAACAACTTGGCATGATTGAAATTTATCCCAAAAAATACCCATTGATAAAAAACGTACAAACCGTTTAAACGCTTTCTAAGACGTTAGGTATTTCACTTAA
>JAAZFA010000402.1 GCA_012511995.1 Thermoproteota archaeon
TATCTTGAGGCATAGCTACAGCCGAAACGCCGAGTCGCTTGGAGATTTCTTTAGCTAAAGTGTCGCCGTCGCTACGGAAGTTATCCGTAATAACCCTCTTAGCTCTAGTGCGTTTGACATATTCGATTAAACCATCAAAGTCTGAGTGGTCACTTAAAGCAATGAGGTGTTCGCGGTCGCCAATTTGTCGGCAAGGTTTCTGGAATTCCCATCCGCTTACACAGTACCGTGCATTGCGTAGTCCAACATGTGCTCGCTGGTTCATGTGGTAGAAGGCAACACAAGGATAGTTATTGTCCAAGAGTTCATGGCCTTCTTTATTAGAAGAAAGTGAAATCGGTCCTAGTTTCATCCCATGCTTCTCACAGACTTTTGTTACTTGATAGACTCGGTCCGGCATAACGAAAGGCACCTGCACATCAGCTTTTCGAAGAAGTTGCATTACCTCTTGTAGCTTTCCATGATAACCAAACATGTAAACAGTACCCCCACGTAAACTTCGTTCAACCATGTCTACTAACAATTGACGCACATCAACTCCAAAATTGCGTCTACAAGATGGTTTACCATAGGTAGCTTCAACAACTAATACATCACAGGCCACAGCATCGGTGCCTTCAACGCGAAAATCACCCGACCAAGCGATACGGTTGCCGCCTGCGTCTTCAACAAGCGTCTGGCAAGCCCCTATGATGTGATCAGCTTTCAAAAGCGTGATTTTTTCCCCGTCAAACTCGAATACTTTTCCGTATTCGAGTGTATAAACGGATTCTTGACGAAGATCAAGTTTTTCGTTTAGAATCTCAGCCAAGTCGCGGGTGGCGTGGGTCATGATTACTTTTTCACAGTGTTTAATGCTTTTACGCAAGCCGTACAAATGGTCTGCATGGGCATGGGTAACAACCCGAATAGGTCGTTTGTCAAACGCATCGCATGCAACATTGTCTCCTAAGAGAATTGCACCGTTTTTAGTTACTAACGCTCGCTCCGCCAACATTCATCCTTCAAGTTATCTTTCTGTTTTTTCAGCTATCCAGTCAACTAGCTGCTGAGCATTATCTGTCTCTATAGTGACACGCAGGGGTCCAAGTGGTGACTCTGAAGTTTCCTCAGAAAATGAAATATGTCCTGCAAAAGCAACTTGTTTGTTTAAAAAGAAATTGAGTGTGTCATTGCGTATTGACTTGAACAGAATTCTTCTTGCCGCATCCCGAATACGGTCGTTACGAAGAAGAGTCCTTAGTTTGATTAAGCTGTCTTGCCCTTTTGCTTCTGCTTTTAAAATGCTACCGCGGTCAGCCAGTTCGACAGTGATTACTGCATTGCCTAAGACGTTGTCGATTGCTTTACGTACTTTTTCTTCGTCTTCTGTTGGATTAACTTCTGTTTCAATAAAAACTCTTACTGCAAACATTCTAACTCAATCCTGCTCAAGTTCTCCTTGATTATGGTCTTAAAACCTTCTATACTGTTATCGTTAACTACTATTTTCTCAGACATAGCAATAACGTTTCCTAAGCCTACACTCATCTCTCGCATGTCCCGTTCATGGAAAACTTTGTAGTTTGTTGGATCGTCGCTTCTACCCCGAATCTTTAAGCGTTCAAAACGGATCTGGGGTGGGGCATGCACTGAAACCAATGTGAAATTTGTGAATTGTTTTTTGAAAATCTCTGCTTCAAAGAGGCTGCGTAGCCCATCGATAAGAACTCGGTTGTTGGGTTGCATTTTGATTTTGGGTATACACTTCTTTGCAATAACGTATTGCCCCTCTTTTGCACGAAGTTCAAGCATGACTTTACCGACATTGGCTGGAGTTGGCTCTAACCCCGCTAGTCTGGTCTGTTCGCGTACTACATCACCCATAGTAACGATGGCATAACCCAATTCGCGTGCAGTTTCAACAACGATTGATTTGCCTGAGCCTGGCATTCCTCCTAACCCAACAACAAGTTTGTAAGTGTCCACTTTTGCTGCACCTTTTTTGTTGTATAGCAGGCACTTACACTAAAAAGCGTTTACATCTTTAGTGAAAAATCGTAAAACCTAACGATAGTTATTATTTATAACACCTAGAGAAATGAACAATTTCTAAAAAATGGTTTTTCATATACAATGAGCGCCTGTCACTATGGAATGAAAATAACATATGCGGAGCCTACAGCGACAATACACTTGCACAAATCTATGCTGGCAACTATCAGGACCAAGCAGTAATCGCCGGTCACATGTCAGGAGATGCACAGGGGGATATCTTGCTAACAGAATATTCTGTTTTATAGGATACTACACTGATTATCAAGTATGGGTATCATATGACAATGTGAATTGGGGAAGCAATCCGATCTATACA
>JAAZFA010000057.1 GCA_012511995.1 Thermoproteota archaeon
AAATAATTAAGACTGCGTTCAACTCTTTTTGAAACATCCGGTAAATCATCAAGAAGCAAGGTTAATCCACCCAACAAAAAGAATCTTCCCATATTCACGTTTAAACTAGTGTTATTTACTAGAAAAATTGCGTTTAATGACACAGGGGTAAAGGCTATAACATACAATGAAGCGCTGATTAAAACAAGAAAACCATAGAAGTAATGGTGAAATAGGAACCTTCCAGTATGCAGTTTTCGCCCCAACAGTGCACTGGGAAAGATGTTTATCGCAGCCGCTGCAATGACAACCCAGAACAAGTTGCCGTCTGCTAAGTAAGGATGGAAAGGCTGCCAATCGGGGTATGTCCAATAGAAACCTGTGATAATCCCGACTGCACAGGCGATGGTTAAGAGAGCATTAAACACTAAGCTTAAACTGAATATTTTTTTACACAGTATCCAGGGGTTAACCATTGAAATCCCTTATTTTTGGATAAAAACTAAAAATGTCGCATCTAATGGATTTGAACATTACGTATTAATTTATGTGTTTTAACCAAGTAAACTATTTAAAAATCTAGTACACCCGACTTTTCTCACATGCTCATGCTCTCTTGAGTTTGCCAAGCCCTATGAACTAATAAAAAACTGCCTAAGAAATAAACGAATGTTGTAAGCACTACTTGCCCGGGATAATATTTTTTTGGACACCTACAACACCTTACTTTACTTTCAGAGGAGAGTTGCTTTTCATGTGTTGTTCAATGGATTAGACCTATAGATATGTGGTAGTGGTGGCGAGGGTTCCCAGTAACAGCTCAAAAAGACTTCATGAAAACTTGGTATAACAAAAATTAACCACAACATTGAAATCCCCAGAAAACCTGTTTTTAAATGGACAATGAAGTTATCGAGGTACGCTGAGGCTGAAGTCGGGGAAATTATGACGGACGCTTGTGAGTGCTTTTTCCGCTACTGAGTCCTAATATCCTTAAATGCTATCTCTATTGTTTAACTAGAAAATTGTTTAAAACCTTAACTCGATGACTGTTGAGAACATGACTTATACATAGGGTCGATTTGATTTTTCCACTCGTTTTTCTGCTTCTTTTCTTATTTGTTTTAATTGGGTCGGCGGTCTGTTTCCTTGAGAATTTAGAGACGCATCTGGATATTTACCTATAACTGGTTTTTCAGGAACTTGTTCGATCCGTTTAATATTTTTCCCATGACACTTATGAAAATATTTTTGGATACAAAAACACCCTAAAATCAGAAATAATACACAACAACAAGTTTTTGTGACTACAATAAAGGTATATCCATTTACTTTAGTATTCTTTGAAAATTGAAGCATTGCGATAATAAAAATTAAGAAATATAAAGTCAACTACTTAATCAAGGGCTAAAGAAAGAAAAGACCGTTTAGTATGGGTCTTTCTTACCGTTCAGGTATGCCCAGACGCTGACAAGCGCTACTGTAAGGATTGCACCTGCAAACCCTGAAATTAGATATGTGGTAACGCTGCCCAGAAGTGGAAGAACCTCTACAAACCAAGGAATAACAAAAGTTGCGCACAACTGTGCGACGATGCCTGCCACGAAACCTAAAAGGGCAATCATTCCGAATACTTTTACTCTACTAGTCATTCTGCTCACCTTTTGATAAGCAACTTGCCCACCGGTTCTTTTTAGTGTAACTTACATAAATATGTCTAAAAAGTATACTTGTGTATCCAGCTTTAACATCTCTGTTAAATATATAAAGCGCAAAAACCTGCAACGTATAGCTGTACGTATATACCTACATGTTGTGATCATATTAACAATGTATAACTCACTTTTCTGTATTCTACGCGTGCATAGAGGTAATATTAATGTCAGAAAGATTTGCTAAAAAGTGGGAAGCTAAACGGGATGAGCAAGCATTCACAGACCGCATAAAAGACGCGGTTAATCCACCAGGACCCTTAAAACCACGACTTGATTTTGCAGTCCGACGCATCGAACTCCAAGTTCAAAAGCTAGACCAAGCAAACGAAAGATTCACACAACGAGACAAAGCCATATTCGCACGCATTGTCGATGCATACACAAAACACGACAGTGCACGTGCAAACGTATTTGCAAACGAACTAGCAGAAGTCAGAAAGATGAGTAAACTCATCATGAATGCAAAACTCGCCCTTGAACAGATCACATTAAGATTAAGAACAGTATCCGAACTAGGCGACGTAGTCTCAACACTCGGCCCAGCAGTCGGTGTACTACGATCAGTCCGATCCGGATTAGTCAGCGTATTCCCCGAAGCCGAAAACGAGCTTGGAGAAATCGGCAACATGCTCAGCGGAATCATGATTGAAGCTGGCCAAGGAAGCGGCATGACACTCAACTTCGACACCGTCAACGAAGACGCCTCAAAGATCCTAACCGAAGCAGCAACAGTCGCAGAACAAAAAATCAAAGACAAATTCCCAGACCTACCACCAAGCATGCCAGGAAGCCCTGCTTCACAAGCAGAAAAACAAACATATTAGAATCGGAGGATAAAACAACAAAATGTCTAACTCCAACCTCTTTCTTTCTATCGGAAAACCAATCAAGAACGAATACGGACGAGTAATCGGAAAAGTAGCATCATTCGCACTATCCCCAAACGGAAAATTTGACGCCGTATATGTTGAGTTTGGCGACGGACAATTCTCCAAGCAACCCATGGAAAGCTTACGATTCACCGGCGCCGAAGTAACATTCATCTCAAAAATTAAATCACAAGCAGGAATACTTTGTGACCACATTCCCCTCATCTGGCGCAAAGACGAAGCTCTAAAAGATCTGGTTGAAAAGAAAAAGATAACACCAGAAGTCTATCAAGACCTCCATAATAGCTTCGACAACGTTCTAACTCAACTAAAGAAAGAAGCGCAAATAATAATCGACGAATCAGCAATCGAAATCGAACGTTGCCAAGAAGAAATAACTTCGCTAAGCTATGCAATCGCTAACTTAGAAATTGAACATGAAATAGGTAAAGTGGACGACGAAAACTACAAAGCAGCATTTGCATTACTCCAAGAAACCCTACGCCGTGCCACCTCTGAAAAAACAGACTATGAACTCACTAAAAGCAGACTTTCCGGTGTGCTACTGGGTGACCAAAACAATCAAGCAATCGCCAAAACCAACAAAGTCTACGCTGAAACTGTCAATAACACAAGCACGAAACTTCCAGAACCACCTGTCGTGGTTTACGTGAAAGAAATGGGAAAAACAGGCCTCTAACAAAGGGATTATCACGGTAGGAGACACGAGGGCACCAAAAAATGGGCTTTATGAATTCAAACCCTCCCCCTGTCCGTGAAGTTGCCACAAAATCTATTTTTACCTTAAAAGTTCAGCAGAATAAGCTAGAACAAGCCAGTTACCGATTAAAAGAGCGAGATCGCATCCTTTTTGAAACATGCATGGGCGCACTGAAGAAAAATAACAAAGATAAGGCTGCAATATGCGCCACAGAAATTGCCGAAGTACGCAAATTAATCAGTTTTATCGGCAATGTACAATTAGCTATAGAACGAGTAGTTATGCGTCTTGAAACAATCAAAGAACTCGGTGACATAGTCACTGACCTTAGACCAGCATTGAATCTGCTTCAAGGCGTCTCACAACAATTATTCCAAGTGCTACCAGATGTTAGCACTGAACTCAATAACGTTAACTCAGCAATACAGGATACACTCCAACAAACAAAACTTACTTCAGACGAAAA